>NZ_MKSS01000195.1:0-20029 GCF_001897365.1 Hydrogenophaga sp. 70-12 | reverse complement strand
TCCCCATGTACCTTGCCGCCCGCCGCAGCGCCATCCGCGAGCGCGCACGCCGCCCCACCGAGGCCGAGCTCGCCGGCATTCCCTGGTTGCCGCCCTTGCAGGGCGAGGCGCGCGAGCGCGCGCTGGACGCGCTGCAGGTGGTGGAGGCCGAGGCCGGCGACTACGTCTGCCGCATCGGGCGGCCAGTGACCTACTGGTTCGGCCTCGTCGATGGTCTGCTCAAGATGACGAACGACGATTCCAGCGGCCCCGCGATCACCTTCACGGGGGTGGCGCCCGGCGGCTGGTTTGGCGAGGGCACGGTGCTCAAGCACGAGCAGTACCGCTACAACATCCAGGCCTTGCGCAAGAGCCTGATCGCGGGCCTGCCGGTGGAGACCTTTGACTGGTTGCTGGACCATTCCATCGGTTTCAACCGCTTCGTGATGCACCAGCTCAACGAGCGCCTGGGCCAGTTCATCGCCGCGCGCGAGGTGGACCGCCTGGGCAGTCCCGACCTGCGCGTGGCGCGCAACCTGGCGGCCCTGTTCCACCCGCTGCTGTCGCCCAACGTGGGTGGCATCCTGCGCATCACGCAGCAGGAACTGGCCTACCTGGTGGGCCTGTCGCGCCAGCGCGTGAACGAGGCCCTGGGCGCGCTGCAGGCGAAGGGGTGGATCCGCATCGAGTACGGGGGGCTGCGCGTGCTGGACCTCCAGGCATTGCGCTCGGGCGATCTGGGCTGAGCGCTTCCCGGCCGCGGGCCGGCGTGGCCGGGGCCGTCCTTCTCCTACACGCCGCGGCGCACCTTTCCTACGCCGCGCGCCCGCGCTCCGGCGGAACATGGCGCATCCCAACCCCAAGGAGGTCAGCCATGAACGTCAAAATCGCCACCGCCGTCGCCCTGTGCGCCGTGTCCGCCTTCGCCACCGCCCAGACCATGAGCAAGGCGGAGTACGACGCGGCCAAGGAGCGCATCGAGATGAACTACAAGACCGCGAAGAAGGCCTGTGATGCCATGAAGGACAACGCCAAGGACGTGTGCCAGGAAGAAGCCAAGGGCACGGAGCGCGTCGACAAGGCGGCCCTGGAGCAGCGGTACAAGGCTTCGCCGGACAACGCCCGCAAGCTCGAGAAGGCGAAGGCCGACAGCGCCTACGACATCGCCAAGGAGAAGTGCGAAGACCAGACCGGCGACGCCCAGAAGGTGTGCAAGGCCGACGCGAAGGCCGAGCACGAACGGGCCCTGAAGGCCGCCAAGGGCAAGGCCTGACCGCGGCTCGGACGACGGAGATCGCCCTTCGGGGCGATTTCTTTTTTTGTCGGTGGTGGGGTTGGCGACAATCGCTGCCATGGCATCCGATCCCCCCAAGCGAACGCTCAAGCTCAAGCCCGCGGCTCCCAAGCCCCCGGCCGATCCGCGCGCGCCCCGCCGCCCGCCGGTGCGGCCCCCCGGCCCGGCCCGCGCCCGCCCCCTGAGCAGCGCGCAGCGGCCCGAACTGCCCGTGCAGCCCGCGGCCACCGCCACGGCCCCCCGGGCCAGCGAGCCCGGCAAGGCGCCCCGCCGCGACGCCGCCCCACCTCCCGCGCCCGCCACGCCCCGCGACGGCACGCGCCTCAACAAGCGCCTGGCCGAGCTGGGCCTGTGCTCGCGCCGCGAGGCCGACGAGTGGATCGCCAATGGCTGGGTCAGCGTGGACGGCGCCGTGGCCGCCATAGGACAGGCGGTGGGGCCCGGCGCCCGCATCGAGGTGCTGCCCGCCGCGCAAAGGGCCCAGGGCGAGCGCGTCACCATCCTGCTGCACAAGCCCGTGGGCTATGTGAGCGGCCAGCCCGAGGACGGCCACGAGGCCGCCGTCGTGCTGCTGAACGCCAGGACCCACTGGAAGGACGACCGCAGCCCGCGCCGCTTCTCGCCCGCGCAGCTCAAGGGCCTGGCGCCGGCCGGCCGGCTCGACATCGACTCCACCGGCCTGCTCGTGCTCACGCAGGACGGGCGGGTCGCCCGCGCCCTTATCGGCGAGGACAGCGAGGTGGAGAAGGAGTACCTGGTGCGCGTGGTGTGGGCGCCGCACGGGCCGAAAGGGCCGGGCGTGGTCGAGCAGGACGTGCAGGCCGTGTTCCCCGCCGAACGACTGGCGCGGCTGCGCCACGGCCTGTCGCTCGATGGCCAGCCGCTCAGGCCCGCGGGCGTGGACTGGCTCAACCCCGAGCAGCTGCGCTTTGTGCTCACCGAGGGCAAGAAGCGCCAGATCCGCCGCATGTGCGAGGCGGTGGGCCTGCATGTGGTGGGCCTCAAGCGCGTGCGCATCGGCCGCGTGGCCCTGGGCCAGCTGCCCCAGGGGCAGTGGCGCTACCTGCTTCCCGACGAAGTGTTCTGACGCCGCCGGTCCCCCGGCCGATGTGCGCCCCGGGGCCTGTCCACAATGGGGCATGGCCGCCTCCCCACCGCCAACCCCCCGCCAGCGGCACCTGCGTCCCAGCGATCTGCGGGCCGCCGCCCAGCTGGCCACGCAGGCCACGCTCGGCGTGGTCGGCATTGCCGAGGGCGTGCACCAGGCCGTGCGCCAACGCATTGGCCTGCCGGCGGGCGAGGCGCCGGAGCGTGCCGGCGGCCTCACCGGGCGAGTCTATGGGGCCATTCGTGGGGTCGCGCACGGCGTGGGCGCAGGCATCGACGGTGTGTTGCACAGCGTTCTGCCCTTGTTTGACGACCCCACCGAGGCCGGGCAGGACTCGCCCGGTCGTGAGGCCGTGGTGGCGGCGATCAACGGGGTGCTCGGGGACCGCCTCGCGGCCATGGGCAACGCGCTCGCCCAGCCGATGGAGTGGCGCCAGGGCGAGCGGGTGTTGCCCACGCGGCAGGACGAACGGTTCGATCGGGCGCTGCAGGGGGCCAGGCCCCACCTGCTGCTGATGGTGCACGGCCTGTGCATGAACGACACGCAATGGCGGCGCGGCGGACATGACCACACCGAGGTGCTGAGCGAGGCGCTGCGGGCCACCCCTTTGCGCCTGCGCTACAACAGCGGCCTGCGCATCGCGGCCAACGGCCGCGAACTGGCGCACCAGCTGGAACGCGTGCTGACCCTGTGGCCGCTGCCCGTGCAGGGCATCACCATCGTGGGCCACAGCATGGGCGGACTGGTGGCGCGAAGCGCGGTGCACGAGGCACGCCGCGCGGGATACCGCTGGCCCGACCTGCTCAAGCACCTGGTGTTCCTGGGGACGCCGCACCACGGTGCCCCTCTGGAGCGGGCGGGACACGGCGCGGATCTGCTGCTCGGCTCCTCGCCGTTTTCCGCTCCGCTGGCGCGACTGGGTCGTCTGCGCAGCGCGGGCATCGTCGACCTGCGGTATGGCCACCTGCGGCACCCGGACGAGGGGCGCATGGATGAACCGCTGCCTTTGCCCGACGGCGTGGCCTGCTTTGGCGTGGCGGCCTGCCTGGCACCGCGCCGGGGCCTGCTGGCGGAGCGCCTGGTGGGCGACGGCCTGGTTCCCCTGCGCAGCGCCCTGGGTGAACACGACGAGCCCGCGCGCCGCCTGGCCTTCGCGCGCGGCAGTCTGCGCGTGGTGTACCGCACCGGGCACCTCGACCTGTTGTCCAGCCCGCTGGTGGCCGAGCAGCTGCGGCAGTGGCTGAGCGCCGCGCCAGCGTTGTCGGCCGCTTGAGACGGGGGGCTTGAAAAGCCCTTCCACCGCCCCCAGTTGCGCGGCGCTCGGTGCGCGCCGGCGCGCTGCCGGCGAGCGTTTTCCGTTTCCCTCATCATTCCCGCCATGAGCAAACAGACCCATTCCTTCCAGGCCGAGGTGGCCCAGCTGCTGCACCTCGTCACGCACTCGCTGTACTCCAATCCCGACATCTTCCTGCGCGAGCTGGTCTCGAACGCCTCCGATGCCTGCGACAAGCTGCGCTTCGAGGCGCTGAACAACAGCGCCCTGTACGAGGACGCGCCCGAGCTGGAGGTCCGCATCGCCTTCGACAAGGACGCGCGCACCCTCACCATCACCGACAACGGCATCGGCATGAGCGCGCCGGAGGCGATCGACCACCTGGGCACCATCGCCAAGAGCGGCACGCGCGACTTCATGAGTCGGCTCACGGGCGATCAGAAGTCCGACGCTCAACTCATCGGCCAGTTCGGCGTGGGCTTCTATTCGGGCTTCATCGTGGCCGACAAGATCGTCGTGGAGAGCCGGCGAGCGGGCCTGCCGGCCAGCGAGGGCGTTCGCTGGACCAGTGGCGGCAGCGGCGACTTCGAGGTCGAGGCCATCGAGCGCGCCGCGCGCGGCACCAGCGTGATCCTGCACCTGCGCGAGGACAAGACGGAGTACCTCAACCACTGGAAGCTCAAGTCCATCGTCGGCAAGTACAGCGACCACATCAGCTTGCCCATCCGCATGCAGGAAGAGGAGTGGGACGCCGAAAAAGGCGAGTACCGCCTCAAGGACGAATGGACCACGGTGAACTCGGCCAACGCGCTGTGGGCGCGGCCGAAGAAGGACATCACCGATGAGCAGTACGTCGAGTTCTACAAGAACCTGAGCTACGACAGCGAGGCCCCGCTGAGCTGGAGCCACCACCGCGTGGAGGGCAGCACCGAGTACACGCAGCTGCTCTACCTGCCGGCCAAGGCGCCGCAGGACCTGTGGAACCGCGACCGCAAGGCCGGCATCAAGCTTTACGTGCGGCGCGTCTTCATCATGGACGAGGCCGAGGCGCTGATGCCCGCCTACCTGCGCTGGGTCAAGGGCGTGGTCGATTCGAGCGACCTGCCGCTCAACGTGAGCCGCGAGCTGCTGCAGGAAAGCCGCGACGTGAAAGCCATCCGCGAGGGCAATACCCGCCGCGTGCTGGGCATGCTCGACGAGCTGAGCAAGGATGCGGAGAAGTACGCGGCGTTCTACGCCGAGTTCGGCGCCGTGCTCAAGGAGGGCCTGGGCGAGGACTTCACCAACCGCGACAAGCTGGCCAAGCTGCTGCGCTTTGCCAGCAGCACGCAGGCCGAGCCGGGCTCGCTGGCCGACTACAAGTCGCGCATGAAAGAAGGCCAGAAGGCCATCTACTACATCACCGCCGACTCCATCGCCGCCGCGCGCAACAGCCCGCAGCTGGAGGTGTTCCGCCAGAAGGGCATCGAGGTGCTGCTGATGGCCGATCGCGTGGACGAGTGGGCGCTGTCTTTCCTGCCCGAGTTCGACGGCACGCCGCTGCAGAGCGTGGCCAAGGGCGCGGTGGACCTGGGCGACCTGCAGGACGAGGCCGAGAAGCAGGCCGCCGAAGCCGCCGCCGAAGGTTTCAAGCCCGTGCTGGAGAAGCTCAAGGAAGCGCTCAAGGACCGCGTGAAAGACGTGCGCGCGACCTCGCGCCTGGTGGATTCGCCGGCGTGTCTGGTGGTGGAGGACGGTGACTACTCCATGCAGCTCGCGCGCCTGCTCAAGCAGGCGGGCCAGAAGGCGCCCGAGGTCAAGCCCATCCTGGAGGTGAACGCGGGCCACCCGCTGGTGAAGAAGCTGGAGGGCAACGAGCGTTTCGACGACCTCGCGCACGTGCTGTTCGACCAGGCCCTGCTGGCCGAGGGCGGCCTGCCCGAAGACCCGGCGGCCTACGTGCGGCGCGTCAATGCCCTGCTGGTGTGACGAACGGGTGCCGGGGCGGGGCACTTTGCGCCGGCGCCGGGTTCACAATCGCATGTCTCCCGATCGAAAGCCCACCGTGACCGTCCGCCTCTCCCGCACGCTTGCCGCCTTGTCCCTTGCCGCCCTGCTGGGGGGCTGCGCCAGCGTGGGCGTGGGTTTCGGCATCCCCGTGGGGCCGGTGACCATCGGTGTGGGTGCCAGCAACAGCGGCGTGAGCCTGGGCGTGGGCGCGGGCGTGGGGCCGGTGGGTGTGGGTGTCGGCGTGGACCAGGGCGGCCGCGTGAACGCGGGCGTGGGCGTGGGCGCCAGCACCGAGATCGGCAACAGCGGCGTGCGCGCGGGTGTCGGCGTAGGCACGGGCACCACGATCTACGACCCGAACAGGCCCAACCGCTGAGGTTGGCGCGCCCACAAAAAACCCGCCGGGCCCGGCGGGTTTTTTCATGGGTGCGGGGACGGGCTCACGCCACGGTCAGCGTGACCGGGATGTTGCCGCGCGTGGCGTTGGAGTAGGGGCAGACCTGGTGCGCGGTGTTCACCAGGTCCTCGGCCACGGCGCGGTCCATGCCGGGCAGGTGGATGGTCATGCGCACGGCGATGCCGAAGCCCTGCGGAATGGGGCCGATGTCGACCTCGGCGTCGATGGCGGCGTTGGCCGGCACGGCGATCTTCTTCATGCCCGCCACGTGCTTCATGGCGCCCATGAAGCAGGCCGAATAGCCCGCGGCGAACATCTGCTCGGGGTTGGTGCCGTTGCCGGCGCCGCCCATGGCCTTGGGCGGCGCGAGCTTGACCTCGAGCAGGCCATCGTCGGAGCGGGACGTGCCTTCGCGGCCACCGGTGGTGTGGGCGCGCGCGGTGTAGACGACTTTGTCGAGCGTGGTGGGCATGGTGGTTTCTCCTGGGTGGGTGCTGGTGACAGCGGGTGGAACGGATGGGGGTGGGGTCAGGCGCTGAGCCGGTCGCGCAGCTGCCGCACGTCGCGCGTGAGGGCGATGGCTTCCTGCACGGTGCATTGCGCGGCCTGCAGCACGCACGAGGGGATGCGCGCGGCGCGGGCCTTGAGCCGGCGGCCGGCGGTTGTGAGGCGAACCAGCACGCGGCGTTCGTCCTGCGTGTCGCGCAGCCGGGCGACCAGGCCGATGGCTTCCAGGCGTTTGAGCAGGGGGGTGAGCGTGCCGGAATCGAGGGTGAGGCGTTCGCCCAGGGCGGAGACGCTCAGGCCGTCCTCTTCCCACAGCGCCAGCATGGCCAGGTACTGCGGGTAGGTCAGGCCCAGCTCGTCCAGCCAGGGCTTGTACAGCTTGGTCATGGCCAGCGAAGCCGAGTACAGCGCGAAACACAGCTGGTGGTCGAGCTTGAGCAGGTCGCTGGTGGAGGGGGGCGTCGATGCCATGGCGAGAGTGTGGGTTGAAATTAGATTGTGTGCAATTTAATTGAGTAAAAGACAACTGCCAGAGCAGGGCCTTTCGCGCGCGGCGCGGCCGAGCTTATGCGAGTGCTTTGGTGTTAACCCCTGAGGGTGTGCCCCGCCGGGGCCGGCATCAGGCCTGCAGCGGCGCTTGCTGCATGGCCTCGATCTGTTCGCGCAGCAGGTCAACCTGGCCGCGCCAGTGGTCGCGGCCGCCGAACCAGGGGAAGTTGATCGGGAAGGCCGGGTCGTCCCAGCGGCGCGCGATCCAGGCGTTGTAGTGCACCAGCCGCAGGGTGCGCAGGGCCTCGATGAGCGCCAGTTCGCGCCGGTCGAAGGGGCGGAACTGCTCGTAGCCGTCGAGCAGGGCGGACAGCTGCAGGGTCTGCTGGCGCCGGTCGCCGGACAGCAGCATCCACAGGTCCTGCACGGCCGGGCCCAGGCGGGCGTCGTCCAGGTCCACGAAGTGCGGGCCCGCGCCGGGCAGGCCTTCGGGTGTCCAGAGCACGTTGCCCGGGTGGCAGTCGCCGTGCAGGCGCAGGCGTGCGATGCCCTGCGGGTCGCTGTCGCCGCCGGCGCGCAGCACGGGATGGGCCTCGATGAGCGTGAGCGCCTCGTCGAGCGCGGCGCACCATTCGCGCCGCACCTCGGGGGCGATCATTTCGTGCTCCAGCAGCCAGTCGCGTGGCTCGCGCGCGAAGCTGGCGCTGTCGAGCGCGGGTCGGTGCGCGAAAGGGCGCGCGGCGCCCACGGTGTGCAGCCGCGCGAGGAAGCGGCCGATCCACTCCAGCACCTCGAGGTCGTCGAGCTCGGGCCGGCGCCCGCCGCGGCGTGGCCAGGCGCCCCAGGCGAAGCCCGCGTGGTGGTGCAGGGTGGCGCCGTCGACGGCCAGCGGCGCCACGGCCGGTACCTCGGCGGCGGCCAGCTCGGCCGCGAAGGCGTGCTCCTCGGCGATCTGCGCGTCGCTCCAGCGGCCCGGCCGGTAGAACTTGAGCACCACCACCTCGTGGCCGTCCACCGGCCGCTCCAGGTGCGCCTGGTAGACGCGGTTCTCGAAGCTGTTGAGCGTGGTCAGGCGGCCATCGCCGCGCAGGCCGACGGCATCGAGCGCGTCGAGCACGGCGTCGGGGGTGAGGGTGTCGAAGGGGTGCGGGGTCGGCATGGTCATGCGCGATTGTCCAGGGTCGGTTCGCGGCGCTCACCTATCATCGCCGCATGCCTTCCGTTTCCCGTTCCGCCGCGCGACCCAAGCCGGCGCAAGACCTTCACGCGCAACTGCCCGAGCTGCGGCCGGAGCAGTCGATCGAGCTGCTCAAGGAGTTGCACATCCTCACGCGCGAGGGGCGGCTCAACCAGGACACGCGGCGCAAACTCAAGCAGGTCTACCACCTGGTGCAGTTCATTGAGCCCCTGCTGGCGCAGGTGCTGGCCGAGCGCGGCGACGTGGTGCTGGCCGACCATGGCGCGGGCAAGTCCTACCTGGGCTTCATCCTGTACGACCTGGTGCTCAAGCCGCGCGGCCAGGGCTCAGTCATCGGCGTGGAGGCGCGCGCGGAGCTGGTGGAGCGCTCGCAGGTGCTGGCGCAACGCCTGGGCTTCGAGCGCATGCGCTTCCTGGCCGCGACGGTGCAGCAGGCCATGCAACACAGCGAGTTGCCCGCGCGCGTGGACGTGGTGACGGCGCTGCACGCCTGCGACACGGCCACCGACGACGCGATCGATTTCGCATTGGCGCGCGAAGCGCAGCACCTGGTGCTGGTGCCCTGTTGCCAGGCCGAGGTGGCGGGCGTGATGCGCCAGCACAAGGCCTTCGCGCTCAAACAGACGCCGCTGGCGGAGCTGTGGCGCCACCCGTTGCACACGCGCGAGTTCGGCAGCCAGATCACCAACGTGCTGCGTTGCCTGCGCCTGGAAGCGCATGGCTACGACGTGACCGTCACCGAGCTCGTCGGATGGGAGCATTCCATGAAAAACGAACTCATCCTGGCCCGTAGAATGGCCGACGATCGCCACGGCCGCCAGGAGCGCGCGCGCCAGCGATTGCTGCAGGTGCTTGATCAGTTCGGCCTGCAAGCCATGCAGACCCGATTCGCGGTCTGAGCCGCGGCGGCCCCACGGGCCGCCAATCCATGAACCGATGGCCCCCACTCGGGGTCACGGCGCCCGACGACGACCGGCCCGCGCCGGCGCCGGTCCGACGGCGTCACCGAGGAGAGCCTTTCCGTGATTCCTTCCGACATCGCCTTCCTGCTGCAGGCCATCGCCTGGCCCCTGGTGCTGCTGCTGGCCTGGTTCCTCGCCGAGTGGCTCAATGAGCGCTGGCAACTGCCGCGCGTGACCAGCTATGTGGCCGTGGGCCTGCTGGCCAGCCTGATCAACCTGCCCGGCCTCACGCCCGACATCGCGGGCCTGCCCTTCCTGGCCACGGTGGCGCTGTCGCTGGTGCTGTTCGAGCTCGGTTACCGCATCAACCTGCGCTGGTTCCGCCACAACTTCTGGGTGCTGCTGCTGGGGGTGGTCGAATCGCTGGCCACCTTCGGCGCGGTGTACTGGGCCACCGGCTGGTTCGCGCTGCCCACCGACCACCGCCTCATCATCGCCGCGGTGTCGATGGCGGCCTCGCCCGCGGGCGTGTTGCGCGTGGCGCACGAGCTGCGCAGTTCGGGCCAGGCCACCGAGCGCGTGCTGCACCTGTGCGCCATCAACTGCCTGATGGCGGTGCTGGCGCTCAAGCTCGTGGTGGGCTACTGGACGCTGTCCACCTCGGGCGATTTCGCGCTCGCGGCCTTCGGCAGCATCCACGTGGTGGGCACGTCGATTGCCGTGGGCGCGGTGCTGGGCATGGCCATTCCCTGGCTGCTGCGGCTGCGCAATACGCACGGGCACGGCGTGACCGTGGTGTTTGCACTCGCCGTGCTGCTGCTGACCACCGCGGCCTACGGGCTCAAGCTGTCGCCGCTGCTGGCGGCGCTGACCTTCGGCATCGTGGCGCGCGAGCGTCGCGTTCACCTCACCAGCGCGCAGCGCGACTTCGGCACCGCGGGCGACCTGCTCTCGGTGTTCCTGTTCGTCTACATCGCCTCGCTGCTGACCTGGACCGACGTGCCCACCACCTTGTTCATGGGCCTGGCCCTGATCCTGGTCCGCACCGCCGTCAAGGTGTTCTGCAACGTCTCGGCGGCGCGGCTGTCGGGCATTTCCGAGCGCAAGGGCCTGCTCACGGGCCTGGCGCTCACGCCCATGTCGGCCTTCGCGATCCTGCTCATCGAAGAAACGCGGCTCTATGGCTTCGAGCCCGCGGTGCAGGTGCTCGCGGCCATGGCCGGCATGATGCTGCTGCAGGAATTGCTGGGCCCCATCGTCACGCAGCGCGCCCTGATGGCCGCGCGCGAGACCCACGTCACGAAGGAATAAGCCATGCCATTGGAAACCTTCAAGGCCTCCGACTCGCTGACCATGGGCGTGGAGCTGGAGCTGCAGCTCGTCAACAGCTACGACCACGACCTCTCCAGCAGCGCCAACGACCTGCTGGACCTGCTCGCGCGCAAGCCCTTCCCGGGCGTGGTCACGCCCGAGATGACGCAGAGCATGATCGAGATCGCCACCGGCATCCACACCCAGCACGGGCCCTTGCTGCAGCAGCTGCAGCAGATCCGCGACACGCTGGTGGCCGCGGGCGACCGGCTCAACATCGAGCTGGCGGGCGGCGGCACCCACCCCTTCCAGCGCTGGTTTGAGCAGCGCATCTTCTCCAAACCACGCTTCCACCAGCTCTCGGGCCTGTACGGCTACCTCGCCAAGCAGTTCACCGTGTTCGGTCAGCATGTGCACATCGGCTGCGCCTCGCCCGACGAGGCGCTGTTCCTGCTGCATTCGCTCAACCGCTACGTGCCGCACTTCATCGCGCTGTCGGCGTCCTCGCCGTTCTCCCAGGGCGTGGACACGCTGTTCGATTCGGCGCGCCTGAACTCGGTGTTCGCCTTCCCCCTGAGCGGGCGCGCGCCCTTCGTGCTCAAGTGGGACGAGTTCGCCAACGTCTACTTCACCAAGATGGAGAGCACGGGCGTGGTCAAGTCCATGAAGGACTTTTACTGGGACATCCGGCCCAAGCCCGAGTACGGGACCATCGAACTGCGCGTGTGCGACACGCCCCTGACGGTGGAGCGCGCGGCCGCGCTGGCCTGCTACCTGCAGGCCCTGTGCCGCCACCTGCTGGAGCGCAACGAGCCACCACCCGAGGAAGACGACTACCTCGTCTACACCTACAACCGTTTCCAGGCCTGCCGCTTCGGCCTCGACGGCATGATGGTCAACCCCAAGACACGCGAACAGATCAGCATCCGCGAGGACGTGCTGGCCACGCTGCGCGAGCTCACGCCGCACGCGCTGGCGCTCAACAGCCTGGCCGCGCTCGACGAAATCGAGCGCACGGCCGCCCACGCCGGCAACCACGCGAGCTTCCTGCGCAACCGCTACCGGGACAGCCGCAGTGTGGAGGCGGTGGTGCGCGCCAGTGTGGAGGCGCTGCGCCACGGACCTTGAACAGCGCCCGGCCGACCGCGCCGGGAAACCGTGACGGGCCGCACGGTGGGGCGCCGGGTGGAGCGCCGCTCAGGCGCAAAGGGCGACCGCTCATGGCCCGGTGCGTGATGTGCATCACGAATCGCCTGCGGGGGGATTCCCGACAGCTGTCGGGGAACTTCCTACACGCGGGATGGTGAGGCGCCGACTTAACGCCCCGGGAGGGCATCGATACAGTTTGTTTCCAAGGACACGCCCGCTGTCTCATCTGTATCTCTCAGGAAGCCCGCCATGAACTCGTTCGCCAACCGCACCAACCCCTTCGTCCTGATGCTGGACCCGGAGGCCGTGATCAACGCCATGGAGAGCAGCCAGCCGCTGCGTGGCCTGCGCGGCCGTGTCTGCCGCCCGCTGGACAAGCCGCTGATCCCCAAGCTGTTCGACACCACGACCCGCGAGTTCGACGCCGCGATCGACCAGGAAGCGTTCATGGACAGCGGTTCCGAGGCCTACCTCGAGGCCCAGCCAGGGCTGCACCAGGTCCATTGACCCTAAGGCCCAGGGCGTGCCCCCGCGCTCAGGCCCTGATCCGGTTCGCGTAGAGCACGAGGGCCCCGTCGCCGCTCCCGCTCATGCCGAACAGGACCAGCAGGGCGTGGTCGGCATCGTATTGCGCCAGCCCCTGAATGCCCGTGCCATCGGGGAACTGGCAACCCGCCCCGGAAGCGAGCAGGCGGGCATTCAGAATGTTGACGGCTGGTGAGGCCGCCGTCAGCGCACCACGGAGCCGGCACTGCTCCTGGCCGTCTTGCCAGCCGGCCAGATCGATGCCGCCGCTGTCGCCCAGGGTCGCCAAGTAGGTGATGGTGGGCCGACCATTGCCGTAGAGGGTGACCTCATAGGTGCCCGCGAGCGCCGCCAGGTCGGCGCCATGCGCGGAGCGCGCGTCGTACACGGCGCTCACCACCGGCGCCCCGCTGTCCGATGCCAGCAGCAGCTGCGACTGGGGCTGGTAGCTGCCCGTCAGGGACCAGCGCTGGCGAGAGTCGGGCACCCGCATATCCACCGCGTCGAAGCCACTGGGCGACACCAGGCCGTGCTGGGCCGTGAGCGTGCCGCGCAGGAGGCGGTTCGTGCCGCTGTCGCTCAGCAGACCATAGGCCTGGCCGTCGGCGGCGACGAAGAGCTGGCCGTCGCCGCGGCTGTCCGTCCAGGCGCCAGCCAGTGCATGCACGGACGCCGCGCCGGTGGACGGCGCGGGTGGCGAGTCGGGGGCGGCTGCACCGTCGATGGCGCCGTTGCCCCCGCAGGCGACCAGGCCGATCAAGGCCCAGGCGCCGAGGACTGCACGAAGGTGTCGCATGGGACCTTGCTCAGGCTCGGCTGAGGTGGCCGTTGCCGGCCCATGGCGGGCCCACGGATTCGCGGTGGCCGGGCAGCTGCAGCTCGCCCGTGCAGCGTCCGTTGATCGATTGCGTTCCAAACGGCCAAGAACCTGGCATGGAGGACTCCAAAGGAAGTGAAGCCCCCATGGGTGGCGACACCCTCGCTTCGGTTCGGCCCGAAAAGGCCTATGCGCCAAGGCGTAGGTCAGCGGGACGATGCGGCGCCGGTCAGGGCCGAAGCGTGCCGGCCAGCAGGCCGGCGGGCGATGCCGGCGTTGGGCCACGGGCCCCCGGGCTGTGCCCTCAGCGCGCGAAGCGCTTGCGCGTGAGGGCCAGCGCGAGCCAGAACGTTCCGATGGCGTAGACCACCAGGACGAGCAGGTGCAGCGCCGCGTCCGTGGGCCATTGGTCCAGGAACAGCGGGCGCACCAGCTGCACCGCGTGCGTCAGCGGCAACAGGTCGGAGAACAGCAGCACCGGCGCCGGCAGCTGCTCGCGCGGGAAGAACACGCCCGAGAGGAACATCATGGGCGTGATCACCAGCGTGAAGTAGTAACTGAAGAAGTCGTAGCCCTTGGCCAGCGCGTTGAACACCAGCGCGATGCAAGAGAAGGTGATGCCCACGAGGCCCAGCACCGGCCAGGCCACCAGCAGCTTGGGCGAGTGCGTGATGCCCAGGCCCAGCATCACCAGCAGGATCACGGACACGGTGAACAGCGACTTGAAGCCGGCCCACAGCATCTCGGCCAGCACCACGTCGTCCAGGCGCACGGGCGCGTTCATGATGCCGTCCCAGGTCTTTTGCACGTGCATGCGCGAGAAGGCCGAGTACAGCGCCTCGAAGGTGGCCGCGTTCATGGCGCTCATGCAGATGCTGCCGCTGGCCAGGAACAGGATGTAGGGCACCGCCACCGAGCCGCCGGGCGTGCCCATGTTCACCGTGCCCACCAGCGCGCCCAGGCCATAGCCGAAGGCCACCAGCCAGATCAGCGGTTCGGCGATGTTGGCCACCACGCTGGGCAGGGCCAGCTTGCGCCAGACCAGCAGGTTGCGCAGGAACACCGGCCACCAGCGCCAGGACAGGCGCGGCGGGGCCCAGGGATTCATGGGGGTGAGGGTGGTCGTGGTCATCAGCCGTCTTCCCTGATTTGTCGTCCGGTGAGCTTGAGGAACAGGTCCTCGAGATTGGCGGGCCGGTGCAGCGTGCGCAGCTGGTGGTGCTCGCCCAGCGCGGCCAGCAGCGGCTGCGCCTGCGCGGTGTAGAAGAACACGGTCTCGCCGCTCACCTCCACGCGCGCGGCCAGGGCGCGCAGCGGGGCGTGTTCCTCGCGCTGGGCGAGGTCCAGCGCGCCGGGGCCGTAGACCTCCACCACGTCGGGCTCCAGGTGCTCGGCGATGAGCGCGCGCGGCCGGCCTTCGGCGATCTTGCGGCCGTGGTCCAGCACCAGCAGGCGCGAGCACAGGCGCTCGGCCTCGTCCATGAAGTGCGTGGTGAGCAGGATGCTCTTGCCCTGCTGCAGCAGCACCTGCAGGCGCTCCCACATCAGGTGGCGGGCCTGCGGGTCCAGGCCGGTGGTGGGCTCGTCGAGCATCAGCAGGCGCGGGTCGTTCACCAGCGCGCGCGCCAGGCTCAGCCGGCGCTTCATGCCGCCCGACAGTTCGCCCGGGCGGGCCGTGGCCTTGTGCGTGAGCGCGGCGAACTCCAGCAGGCGCGGGATGCGCGCACGGATGACGGCGTCCTTCAGGCCGAAGTAGCGGCCATAGACCAGCAGGTTCTCCGCGCAGTTGAAGTCCGGGTCCAGCGTGTCCATCTGGGCCACCACGCCGAGCTGCGCCTTGATGGCCATGGCGTCGCGCGGCATGTCCTTGCCAAAGGCGTGGATGCGCCCGCCATCGGGCGCGGTGAGGCCCAGACACATGCGGATGGTGGTGGTCTTGCCAGCGCCGTTGGGGCCGATCACGCCAAGGCATTCGCCAGGGTGGATGGCGAAGCTCACGCCGTTGACCACCGTGTTCTCGCCGTAGCGTTTGACCAGCTCGGCGGCTTCGAACAGGGGTGTGCTCATCCGAGGCATTGTGCCTGCCGCCTCAAACCCCCACGGGTTCCACTTTTACAATCCGCCACCCATGTCGCTGGCCGTCCAACTCCAATACCTTTTGCCCAAGGGGGCGCTCACCCGCCTGGCGGGCGCCTTCGCCGGCGCGCGCGCCGGCGCGCTCACCCAGTGGGCCATCCGCCGCTTCATCGCGCGCTACCAGGTGAACATGGCCGAGGCGGCGAACCCCGATCCCACCGCCTACGACACCTTCAACGCGTTCTTCACGCGTGCCCTGAAACCCGGCGCGCGCCCGCTGGCCGACGCGGCCTTCGTCTGCCCGGTGGACGGGGCGATCAGCCAGCTGGGCCGCATCGAAGGCGACCGCATCTTCCAGGCCAAGGGCCACCACTACGACACGCGCGCGCTGCTGGGCGGCGACGCGGCGCTGGCCCAGGCCTTCCAGGGCGGCAGCTTCGCCACCATCTACCTGAGCCCGCGCGACTACCACCGCATCCACATGCCGGCGGCGGCCACGCTGCGGCGCATGCTGCACGTGCCGGGCGAACTGTTCTCGGTGAACCCGGCCACGGCCGCGGGCGTGCCGGGCCTGTTCGCGCGCAACGAGCGCGTGGTCTGCCTGTTCGATATGCCTGTGGGCGAACGCACCGTGCCCTTCGCGCTGGTGCTGGTGGGCGCCACCATCGTGGGCAGCATGGCCACCACCTGGCATGGGGTGGTCAACCCGCCGCGTCCGGGCACCGTGCGCGAATGGCGCTACGACGACACGCCGCTGCGGCTGGACAAAGGCGCCGAGATGGGCCGCTTCCTGCTCGGCTCCACGGTGGTGCTGCTGTGGCCGCCGGACACCATCGCCTTCAGCCCCGACTGGACCGCCGCGCGCCCCGTGCGCCTGGGCGAGGCCATGGGCGGCGCGCTCTGAATCTTTCTTTCCTCAGGACATCACCATGACCACGCTCGGCACGCCGCTGTCGCCCTCGGCCACCAAAGTCATGCTGCTGGGCAGCGGCGAACTCGGCAAGGAGGTGCTGATCGCCCTGCAGCGCCTGGGCGTGGAGACCATCGCGGTCGACCGCTACGAGAACGCGCCCGGCCATCAGGTGGCGCACCGCGCGCACACCATCGCCATGAGCGACCCGGCCCAGCTCAAGGCGCTGATCGAGCGCGAGCGCCCGCACCTGGTGGTGCCCGAGATCGAGGCCATCGCCACGCCCATGCTGCAGGAACTCGAGGCCGCGGGCGTGGTGCGCGTGATCCCCACCGCGCGCGCCGCCCGGCTCACCATGGACCGCGAGGGCATCCGCCGCCTGGCGGCCGAGACGCTGCGCC
The DNA here is from genome assembly GCF_001897365.1 of Hydrogenophaga sp. 70-12. NCBI lineage: Bacteria > Pseudomonadati > Pseudomonadota > Betaproteobacteria > Burkholderiales > Comamonadaceae > Hydrogenophaga > Hydrogenophaga sp. 70-12. The sequence continues at coordinate 3,704 of NZ_MKSS01000195.1, read as the reverse complement.
TGCCGACCAGCCCCTACCAGTTCTGCGATTCGCTGCAGGAGCTGCAGGCGGCCATCGACAGCGGCATCGGCTATCCCTGCATCGTCAAGCCCGTGATGAGCAGCAGCGGCAAGGGCCAGAGCAAGATCGACGGCCCTGCCGACGTGCAGAAGGCCTGGGACTTCGCCATGGCCGGCGGCCGGGTGAGCCACGGGCGGGTCATCGTCGAGGGTTTCATCCGCTTCGACTACGAGATCACCCTGCTCACGGTGCGCGCGCTGGGCGCCGGCGGCCAGGCCGAGACGCATTTCTGCGAGCCCATCGGGCATGTGCAGGTGGGCGGCGACTACGTCGAGAGCTGGCAGCCGCACCCCATGAGCGCCGAGGCCCTGCGCAAGAGCCGCGAGATCGCCAAGGCCATCACCGACAACCTGGGCGGCCAAGGCCTGTTCGGCGTGGAGCTGTTCGTGGCCGGCGACCAGGTGTGGTTCAGCGAGGTCAGCCCACGCCCGCACGACACCGGCATGGTGACCATGGTCACGCAGTGGCAGAACGAGTTCGAGCTGCACGCGCGCGCCATCCTGGGGTTGCCGGTGGACACCGCGCTCAAGAGCCCGGGCGCCAGCGCCGTCATCTACGGCGGCGTGGAGGCCCAGGGCATCGCCTTCGACGGCGTGGACGAGGCCTTGCGCGTGCCGGGCACCGAGCTGCGCCTGTTCGGCAAGCCCGAGAGCTTTCAGAAGCGGCGCATGGGTGTCGCGCTGGCGCGCGAGGCCGACGTGCAGCGCGCGCGCGAGAACGCCAAGCTCGCGGCCTCGACGGTGAAGCCGCACCGGGCCGCCTGACTCAGCCCTTGACCTGCTGCGCCGCGAGCGCCACCGCTTCCTTGATGCGCTGGTAGGTGCCGCAGCGGCACAGGTTGCCGCTCATGGCCGCGTCGATGGCGGCCTCGTCGGGCCGGGGGTTGCTCTTGAGCAGCGCGCAGGCGCTCATGAGCTGGCCGCCCTGGCAGTAACCACACTGCACCACGTCCACCGCCGTCCAGGCCGCGCGCAGGGCGGCGATCTCGGGGCCGGTGATGCCTTCGATGGTGGTGATGGCCTGCCCCGCGACCGCGGAGACCGGCGTGACGCAGGCGCGGATGGGCTGCCCGTCGGCGTGCACCGTGCAGGCGCCGCACAGGGCCATGCCGCAGCCGAACTTGGTGCCGGTGAGTTTCAGGTCGGCGCGCAGCACCCACAGCAGCGGCGTGTCGGCGTCGGCATCGACGCTGACCTCGCGGCCGTTGACCTTGAGCGTGGTGGTCATGGTCGGTTCCTCAGGCAAGTGTCAGGGGCAGGCTGCGCAGGCGCTGCCCGGTGAGCGCGAACAGCGCGTTGGCCACGGCGGGCGCGATCGGCGGCACACCAGGTTCGCCCACACCCTCGGGGTGGCCGTCGCCCGGCAGGATCAGGCAGTCCACGCGCGGCGCCTCGTTCAGGCGCAGGATGGGCTGGTCGTGGAAGTTGCTCTGTTGCACCTGGCCGTCGACGATCTCCACGCCGCCGTGCAGCGCGGCCGACAGGCCGAACACCACGCCGCCCTCCAGCTGCTGGCGGATGCCAGCTGGGTTGACGGCGAAGCCGCAATCGATGGCGCACCACACGCGGTGCACGCGGATCGCCTTGTCGGGGCCGAGCGAGACCTCGGCCACCTGCGCGACCGTGGAGCCGAAGGAGTCGTGCAGCGCCAGCCCGCGCGCGGTCTTGGCGCCGTCCGGCGCGGGCGGCGAGGGCGTGCCCCAGCCCGCGGCGTGGGCGGCGGCCCGCAGCACGGCCAGCTGTTTCGGGTGCCGGCGCAACAGCGATTCGCGAAAGGCCAGCGGGTCCTGGCCCGCCGCGTGCGCGCACTCGTCGACGAAGCCCTCTTTGAAGAAGGCCTGGTGCGAATGCCCCACGGAGCGCCAGAAGCCGACCTGCAGCGGCGCGTCCACCTTGACGTGCGCGATGCGCGCGGCCGGCCATTCGTAGGCCTGGTCGAAAGCGCCCTCGCTGGTGGTCTTGTCGGGCCCGCCGCCGGGCAGGCCGAAGGCGCGCGTGAGCACCTGCGGCACGATGGCCTGGCCCGCGCTGGTGTTCTTCCAGGCGACGAGCCGCTTGTCGGCGTCGAAGCCGGCCTCGAAACGCGCCGCGCAGGCCGGGCGGTACAGGTCGTGGCGGATGTCCTGCTCGCGGCTCCACATCGTCTGCACCGGATGCCCCGGCACCGCCTTGGCGATGGCGGCGGCCTGGGCGATGAAGTCCACCTCCAGCCGGCGGCCGAAGCCGCCGCCCAGCATCAGCACCTGCACGGCCACGGCCTCGTCGGGCAGGCCCAGGGCCCCGGCCGCGGCCTGGCGCGCCAGCCCGGGCACCTGGGTGGACACCCACACCGTGGCCTTGTTGCCCTCGAACAGCACGGTGCAGTTGATGGGCTCCAGGGCCTCATGGGCCAGGTAGGGCGCGCGGTACTCGGCCTCGATGCGCGTCGTGGCGCCCGCGAGCGCGGCGTCCACCTCGCCGGTTTCGTAGAAGGCGAAGCCCCTTTCGGTGCGCGCGGCGGCGGCGAAACCCTCGATGGCCTGCGCGCTGGAGAAGCTGGCGAGCGCGCCGTGGTCCCAGTTCACGTCCAGCTTGTCGGCCGCCTGGCGGGCGCGCCAGGGGTGGTCGGCGATCACCGCCACGCCGCCGGTACCACCGCGCAGGGGTTCCACGGCCAGCACGGCCTTGACGCCGCGCACCGCGCGCGCCGCGGCGTCGTCGTGGCTGTGCGCGCGGCCGCCCAGGGCGGGGCACAGGCGCACGCTGGCGTACAGCAGGCCATCGGGCAGGGCGTCGATGCCGAAGCGCGCGCTGCCATCGATTTTGCCGGGCGTGTCCAGGCGGCGCGTGGGCTGGCCGATGCGCTTGAAGCGCTCGGGTGCCTTGAGTGGCGGGTCGCGCGGCAGCGCCAGCTGAGCCGCCGCGGCGGCCAGGGCGCCGTAGCCCAGGCGGCGGCCGTCGGGCGCGATCACCTCGCCGTTCTCGGTGCCGCAGTCGGCCGCGGCAACGCCCCATTGCGCGGCGGCGGCGGCCACCAGCATCTGGCGCGCGGACGCGCCGGCCTGGCGCATGGGCAGCCACAGGTCCTTCACGCTGGACGAGCCGCCGGTCATCATCACGCCGATCTCGCGCATGGCCTTGGCGGTGAGCCAGCGCACGGCGTCGACGGCGATGTTGTCGGTGTCGGGGTGCACCGGCAGGCCATCGACCACGCTGGCGATGTTGTTGTAGATGCCGTCGATGGGGGACTGCTGCCAGCGCACGCGCGACCAGTCGGCGTCCAGCTCCTCGGCCAGCAGCATGCACAACGAGGTGACCACGCCCTGGCCCATCTCGCTCTTGGCCAGCGCCACGGTGACCGTGCCGTCGCGCGCGATCCGGACCCAGCCGTTGAAGGCCACCTCGCCCTCGGCCGTGGGCAGCGGCTGCGCCGTGGTGAGGCGCTGGCGCGGTGGCATCAGGCCCCAGCCCACCACCAGGGCGCCGGCGATGCCCAGGGTGCCGAGGACGAACTTGCGTCGGGTGCTCGCCATGCGGCTTCTCCTTACTGGAAGGCCACCTCCGCGAAGCTCCTGAGCTTGCGGCTGTGCAGTTGGTCCACGCCGCCCGCGCGCAGCAGCTCCACCGCGCGGATGCCGATGCGCAGGTGCTGGTCCACGCGCTCGC
>NZ_MKSS01000194.1:0-14486 GCF_001897365.1 Hydrogenophaga sp. 70-12 | reverse complement strand
ACGACGAGTACAACGCCGTGCTCGACATGGACGCCGACTACTACCTCGAAACCATCAAGACCGTGTTCCAGGACTTCGAGCTCGTCAAGGGCACCTGGGACGTGCGCAACGAACAGGGCCAGCTGGAGCGCGTGCGCCCGCAGGACATCCGCGAGGGCGGCCTGCTGACCATCGAGGGCGAACTCGACGACATTTCGGGCGCCGGCCAGACCGCCGCCGCCCACGGGCTGTGCTCCGGCATCCCCCCAGCGCACCACCTGCACTACGAGGCCAAGGGCGCCGGCCACTACGGCATCTTCAGCGGCCGGCGCTGGCGCGAGATGGTCTACCCGGTGGTCAAGGCCTTCATCGCGGCACACCAGCCGGCCCAGGCGGCGGCAGCCGGCGTGCGTCCGGCGCCGAAGGCCGCGGCCAAGGCCGGCGCCGCGAAGCGCGCCGCCCAAGCCCGCGCGAAGCCGGCCGCCAAGGCGGCGCCGAAATCCCCCGCGCGCCGCAAGCCGGCCACGGTCTGAGACCCGGCGGCCCCCGGCCGCCCAACACGGCATGAATCCACTCGCCCGGCGCATCGACGATGCCCTGCCGCAGACGCAGTGCCAGCGCTGCGGCTACCCCGACTGCGCCAGCTACGCCCAGGCCGTGGCCGGCGGCGAGGCCGGCATCAACCAATGCCCGCCCGGCGGCGCCGAAGGCGTCGATCGCCTCGCGGCCATCACCGGCCGCCCCGCCCTGCCCCTGAGCCGCCAGCACGGCATCGAAGGGCCGGTGACCGTGGCCGTGATCGACGAGGACTGGTGCATTGGCTGCACCTTGTGCATCAAGGCCTGCCCCACCGACGCCATCGCGGGCGCGAACAAGCGCATGCACACCGTGGTGGAGCCCTGGTGCACCGGCTGCGAGCTCTGCATCCCCGTCTGCCCGGTGGACTGCATTTCGCTGGAGAACGTGAGCGGCGAGCGCACCGGCTGGGCCGGCTGGTCGGTCGCGCAGGCGATCCTGGCCAAGACGCGCTACGACGCGCGGCGCGAGCGCCTGGCCCGCGAGGCGCAGGAGCACGAGGCCCGTCTGCAAGCCAAGGCCGAGGCCAAGCTCGCCGACCTGCCCGCGGCGTCGACCATCACCGACCCCGAGGCGCTCGATCGCAAGCGAGCGGTGATCGAGGCCGCGCTGGCCCGTGCGCGGGCGAAACGCCAGCCCGGCGGCTGAGCCGCGGGCGCTGCCTCAACGCGCCGCGACCGTCTTGTAGACGCCGCAGCCCACGTACAGGGCGTCCACCTTCACCACATAGGACATCTTGGCCTGCACCGCGCCGCTGGCCGGGTTGACGATGTCGTACTCCACCCAGCCCGGGCCCTGTTCGGCCTGGCTCACGATGGCGGCCAGCAGCGCCGCGCCGTCCACGCCGGCGATGTCGTGCACGCGGCTGCCCAGCTTGTCGGGCTTGCCGCCGAAGGCGCGGTAGACGCCCGAGGCGTCGAGCGCGAACACGTACATGTCGCGGTCGTGGAAACCGCGCGCGGGCTCGGTCAGGTCGCGCACAAAGGTCTCGGCCGACACCTGGCGGCGGTGCGTCAGGGCCTTGTCCACCAGGGCCATGGCCTCCTCGGCCGTGCCCTGCTGCAGCATGAAACGGCTCACCGCGCGCGACAGGTGCGCCGCGCGCTGCTCCAGCCGGTTGGCCTGCTGCACGGCCAGCTCCACCATCTGCGCGTTGCGCTGGGTGATCTGGTCGAGCTGGCTCACGGCGGTGCTGATCTCGGCCAGCCCGGTGCTCTGCTCGGCGCTGGAGGCGGAAATCGACGACAGCTTGCCGGCCACGCCGCGCACGCCGTCGACGATGCTTGCCATGCTCTGGCCGGCATCGCGGATCTGCGCGGCGCCGCTTTCCACCTGGGCGCGCGAGGCCTCGATGAGGGCGCGGATCTCGCGCGCCGAGGCGGCCGAGCGCTGGGCCAGCGAACGCACCTCGCCGGCCACCACCGCGAAACCGCGGCCCTGCTCGCCGGCGCGCGCGGCCTCCACGGCGGCATTGAGCGCAAGGATGTTGGTCTGGAAGGCCAGGCTGTCGATCACGCCGATGATCTCGTTCATCTGCGCGGCGCCTTTCTGGATGCCCTCCACGGTGCCCACCGCCTGGTGCATGGCGCCCGCGCCGCGTTCGGCCACGTCGCGCACCTGCGCGGCCTGGCGGTCCGAGTCGCTGGCCGTCTGCGCGTTCTGCGCCACCGCGCCGGTGAGCTGCTGCACGCTGGCCGCGGTCTGCTCGAGGTTGGCGGCCTGCTGCTCGGTGCGCTCGGCCAGGTCGCGGTTGCCCACGGCCAGGCTGCGGCCGGCGTGCGCCACCAGCGCCGAGTTGCTGCGCACCTCGGCCACCATGCCCGAGAGGCTGCCGATCATGCGGTCGAGCAGGCGCGCCAGGTCGGCCAGCTCGTCGTGGCCGTCCACGCGCGGGTGCGCGCGCAGGTTGCCGCCGGCCGTGTCGGCCATGGCGTCGAGCAGGCGGCGGAAATCACCAAGGAAAGCGGCGCGAAAGGCCATCAACAGGTAGGCCAGCAGGACCAGGCCGGACGCCGCCACGGGGGCGATGGCGCCGGTGCGGTCCGTGGCGGCCAGCGCCAGCGCGGCCACCAGTGGCCAGGCCGCGGCCAAGGCCAGGCAGGCCAGCTTGCCGCCCAGGCGCCAGCGGCGCATGAGCCACACGCCCGGGCGCATCAGGGGATTCGAAGAGGGGGTCATGGGGCTTGTGCTCCTCTGCCGTAGGGCCCACAGGGGCTTGCTGACGACTGTAGAAGGACCCCGCGCCCGGCAATGGCGAAAACAAACCCCCGAAAGTCGGCCATTTGCGCCGGCCCATTTGCGCCGGCCATCTGCGCCGGCCATCACCCGGTCAGCGAAGGGGAAGCCACCACAGCCCTGCCAAGGCCACCCAGCCGCCACGCGAACAGGGTGCGCTGGGTGGCCAACGCGCAGCGCCGCCGCCCGCCCCTTCCCGCCGAGGAAGAAGACGCCCTGTTCGCGCGCTTTCGCCGATCGCCGGAGCTGATCGAACGGTTCGAATGGCCGCCGGCCTCGCGCCCTCACTTCGAGGAATGAGGCGCCGGGGCGCAGCGCGCCTCAGGCGGGCGTCCCCGCGGCCAGCGCATCGAAGGCGCTGACCACCTCGGGCGGCGCCTGCACCAGCTCGATCAGCACGCCCTCGCCGGCGATCGGGAATTCCTCGCTGGCCTTGGGGTGCAGAAAGGTGATGTCGAAACCCGCCGCGCCCTGGCGGATGCCGCCGGGCGCGAAGCGCACGCCGCGCCCGGTGAGCCACTCCACCGCCTTGGGCAAATCGTCGATCCACAGGCCAATGTGGTTGAGCGGCGTGGCATGCACCGCGGGCTTCTTGTCGGGATCCAGCGGCTGCATCAGGTCCACCTCGACCTTGAACGGCCCGCTGCCGATGGCGCAGATGTCCTCGTCCACGTTCTCGCGTTCGCTGCGGAAGCTGCCCGTCAGTTCCAGGCCCAGCATGTCCACCCACAGGGTCTGCAAGCGGTGCTTGTCGGGGCCGCCGATGGCGATCTGTTGCACACCGAGGACACGGAAGGGACGGGGGGAAGCGGTGTTCATGGTCAATGGATGCCGTGGGTGGCGTGGGCCGCCGGCTCCAGCGACCAGACGGTCGCCGGCGGCAGGTTGGCCCAGACGGTGGTGACACGCCGCCAGCGCCAGCCCGGCGGCAATTGATCGAATGGCCGCACGTGGCGCGCCGCGTAGGTGTACTGCAGCAGGCGCGCGTTGGGCTGGCGCTCCAGCAGCGCCAGCATGGCCTGCACGCAGCGCCTGGCCTCGTCGCGCGGCATGGACAAGAGGGGCAGCGAGGACACCAGCATGAGCGAGCTGGCCGCCGGCAGGGGCAGCACGTCCAGCCGCGTGGCGCAGGCGTGCAGCACCTCGGCGCGCGGAAAGCGGTGGTGCAGGTGGCGCACCAGGCCGGGGTCGCGTTCGATGATGAAGAAGCGGTCGGGCGGCGGCCCGAGGTCGGCCAGTGCCCGGGTGATGGCGCCGGTGCCGGCGCCGATTTCCAGCAGCAGCTCGGGGCCCACGCGGGACACCTCCGCCGCGACGGCCTGCGCCAGCGCCCGCGAGGCCGGGGCAATGGCCCCCACCCGCCGCGGGTTGCGCACCCAGGCCAATGCAAACGCCAAACCACTCAGCCCCTGACCGCGTCCGTCCGCCATGTGCCGTGCTCCAACAAGCCGTGGAGTCCGCAGGGTAACCCAGCCCGGCGGGCTTGTGGCGTCAGCGGAGGAAACAGCCGGTCGGGCCGGCACGGCCTTCATTCGAACTCGACGATGGCCTGGTCAACGGCCAGGGACTCCCCTTGCTGGGCCAGCACCTTGGCCACCGTGCCGTCGGCCGAGGCGAACAGCACGTTTTCCATCTTCATGGCCTCGATGACGGCCACGCGCTCGCCGGCCTGTACCTTCTGGCCCGGCTGCACGGCCACCTGCACCAGCAGGCCTGGCATGGGCGACAGGACGTACTTGCTCATGTCGGGTGGCGCCTTGAAGGGCATGAGCGCGTGCAGCTCGGCCATGCGCGGCGAGACCACCATGGCCTCGATGCGCGTGCCGTTGTGCTGCACCACCAGCGCCAGCGGGTTGCGTGGCGTGCCCCGCTCCAGCTGGGCCGTGAACGGCTGGCCGTTGCACACGCCGACGGTGCAGATGTCGTTGAGCCGCGATGGGCTCTGGAAGGCGTAGCGCTTCTCGCCCACCATGACCACCGCCGCGCCCACCTGGCCCAGCACCTCGTCCACGTGCACGTTCACGCGGCGGTGCGCGCCGGCCTTGTCGAGCACGATCACCGTGTAGTCGTGCCCCACCTTCACGCCGTAGCCGGGCAGCTGGCCGCTCAGGCCGGCCGCGCGCTCGCGGCTCTTGCGGCGCACGAACGCCGCCAACGCCACGAGGAAGTCGGGATCGTCGTGCGGCACGTCCTCGGCGCGAAAGCCCTGGCCGTAATGCTCGGCGATGAAGCCGGTGTTGAAGTCGCCCGCCACGAACTTGGGGTGCGCGAGCAGCGCGGCCTGGAAAGGAATATTGCTTTGCACACCGCGGATGACGAAACCGTTGAGCGCTTCGCGCATCTTGGCGATGGCCTCGTTGCGGTCGCGGCCGTGCACGATGAGCTTGGCGATCATCGAGTCGTAGTACATGGGGATCTCGCCGCCGTCCTGCACGCCGGTGTCCACGCGCACGCCGAAACGGTGCTCCGTGTCGGCCTGCCACATGGTCTGCGGCGGCGCGGCGAAGCGCACCAGGCGGCCCGTGCTGGGCAGGAAGTTGCGGAACGGGTCCTCGGCGTTGATGCGGCACTCGATCGCCCAGCCCTCGCGCTTCACGTCGGCCTGCGCCAGCGGCAGCTTTTCACCGGCGGCCACGCGGATCATCAGCTCCACCAGGTCCAGACCGGTGATGCATTCCGTGACCGGGTGCTCCACCTGCAGGCGGGTGTTCATCTCCAGGAAGTAGAAGTCCTGGTCCTTGCCCACCACGAACTCCACCGTGCCCGCGCTCTGGTACTTCACAGCCTTGGCCAGGGCCACGGCCTGCTCACCCATGGCCCGGCGCGTGGCCTCGCTGATGAAGGGCGACGGCGCCTCCTCGATCACCTTCTGGTGGCGGCGCTGGATGGAGCACTCGCGCTCGTTCAGGTAAATCACGTTGCCGTGCGCGTCGCCCAGCACCTGGATCTCGATGTGGCGCGGCTCCTGGACAAACTTTTCCATGAAGACGCGGTCGTCGCCGAAGCTGTTGCGCGCCTCGTTGCGACAGCTCGTGAAGCCCTCGAAGCACTCCTTGTCGCTGAAGGCCACGCGCAGGCCCTTGCCGCCGCCGCCGGCGCTGGCCTTGATCATGACCGGGTAGCCGATCTTCTGCGCGATGGCCACCGCCTCCTCGGGCGACTGGATGGGCTCGTTGTGGCCCGGAATGGTGCTCACCTTCGCCTCGTTCGCGAGCTTCTTGGACGCGATCTTGTCGCCCATGGCCGCGATGGAGTAGTGCTTGGGGCCGATGAAGACCAGGCCCTGTTCTTCCACCTGGCGCGCGAAGTCCTCGTTCTCGGACAGGAAGCCATAGCCGGGGTGGATGGCCTCGGCGCCGGTCTGCTTCGCGGCGGCGATGATGGCCTCGCCCAACAGGTAGCTCTCGCGCGAGGGCGGCGGCCCCAGGCGCACGGCCTCGTCGGCCAGCTGCACATGGCGCGCTTCCTTGTCGGCGTCGGAGTACACCGCCACGGTGGCGATGCCCAGCTTCTTGGCCGTGGCGATGACGCGGCAGGCGATCTCGCCGCGGTTGGCGATCAGGATCTTCTTGAACATGTCTTTCTCTCCTCGGGCCTTCAGAGCGGAATGTTCCCGTGCTTGCGCCACGGGTTCTCCAGCTTCTTGTCCTTGAGCATCACCAGCGAGCGACCAATGCGCTTGCGCGTCTCGTGCGGCAGGATCACGTCGTCGATGAAGCCGCGCGCGCCGGCCACGAAGGGGTTGGCGAAGCGGGCCTTGTACTCGGCCTCGCGCTGCGCGAGCTTGGCCGGGTCCTTCTTCTCCTCGCGGAAGATGATCTCCACCGCGCCCTTGGCGCCCATCACCGCGATCTCGGCGTTGGGCCAGGCGAAGTTCACGTCGCCGCGCAGGTGCTTGGAGGCCATCACGTCGTAGGCGCCGCCGTAGGCCTTGCGCGTGATCACGGTGATCTTGGGCACGGTGCACTCGGCGTAGGCATAGAGCAGCTTGGCGCCGTGCTTGATGATGCCGCCGTACTCCTGGCTGGTGCCGGGCATGAAGCCGGGCACGTCGACGAAGGTGACGACCGGGATGTTGAAGCAGTCGCAGAAGCGCACGAAGCGCGCGGCCTTGATGGAGCTCTTGATGTCCAGGCAGCCCGCCAGCACCAGCGGCTGGTTGGCGACGATGCCCACGGTCTGGCCGTCCATGCGCGCGAAGCCGATCACGATGTTCTTGGCGTACTCGGGCTGCAGCTCGAAAAAGTCCCCGTCGTCCACGATCTTGAGGATGAGCTCCTTCATGTCGTAGGGCTTGTTGGGGTTGTCGGGCACCAGGGTGTCCAGGCTCAGCTCCATGCGGTCGATCGGATCGCCACTGGGCCGCACCGGCGCCTTCTCCCTGTTGTTGAGCGGCAGGTAGTTGAACAGGCGGCGCAGCATCAGCAGCGCCTCCACGTCGTTGTCGAAGGCCAGGTCGGCGACGCCGCTGCGCGTGGTGTGGGTGATGGCGCCGCCCAGTTCCTCGGCCGTCACTTCCTCGTGCGTGACGGTCTTCACCACTTCGGGGCCGGTGACGAACATGTAGCTGGAGTCCTTCACCATGAAGATGAAGTCCGTCATGGCGGGCGAGTACACCGCGCCGCCTGCGCTGGGGCCCATGATCATGCTGATCTGCGGCACCACGCCGCTGGCCAGCACGTTGCGCTGGAACACGTCGGCGTAGCCCCCGAGCGAGGCCACGCCTTCCTGGATGCGCGCGCCGCCCGAGTCGTTGAGGCCGATGACGGGCGCGCCAACCTTCATGGCCTGGTCCATCACCTTGCAGATCTTCTCGGCGTGCGCCTCGGAGAGCGCGCCGCCGAAGACGGTGAAGTCCTGGCTGAAGACGAAGACCAGGCGGCCGTTGATCATGCCGTAGCCAGTGACCACGCCGTCGCCGGGGATCTTGTTGTCCGCCATGCCGAAGTCGGTGCAGCGGTGCTCGACGAACATGTCCCATTCCTCGAAGGTGCCCTCGTCGAGCAGCACCTCCAGGCGCTCGCGCGCGCTGAGCTTGCCCTTGGCGTGCTGCGCCTCGATGCGCTTGGCGCCGCCGCCCAGGCGCGCGCGGGCGCGCTTGTCTTCGAGCTGTTGCAGGATGTCTTGCATGGTTCTTCTCCAGAGAATTCAGTCGAACAGCGCGAGCAGCTGCCGCGCCGCGGTGCTGGCGGGCAGACGGCCATCGAGCACTTGCGTGGTGGTGTCGGCCAGCGCGGCGCGCACCGCCGGGTGTTCGCGGAAGCGCTGCTTGAGTCCGGCGTCGATGCGCTCCCACATCCAGGCCTTGGCCTGGCGCTGGCGGCGCGCGGCGAGTTCGCCATTGGCGCTCTGCACCTGGCGAAAGCGCTGAACCTCGGCCCAGAAGGCGGCGATGCCCTCGGCCTTGAGGGCCGAGAGCTGCAGCACCGTGGGGTGCCAGTGCGCGGTGTCGTGCGCCGCGTGCTCCGGCCGGCCGTGCTGGCCGAGCAGGCGCAGGGCGGAAGTGATCATCGCGCGCGCCCGCGTCGCGGCGTCGGCGTCGATGTCGGCCTTGTTGATGACCACCAGGTCGGCGATCTCCATCACGCCCTTCTTGATGGCCTGCAGGTCGTCGCCTGCATTGGGCAGCTGCAGCAGCGCGAAGCAGTCGGTCATGGCGGCCACGGCGGTCTCGCTCTGGCCCACGCCCACGGTCTCGACGATCACCACGTCGTAGCCAGCGGCCTCGCACACCAGCAGGGCCTCGCGCGTCTTTTCGGCCACCCCGCCCAGGGTGCCGCCGCTGGGGCTGGGCCGAATGAAGGCGCGCTCGTCCATGGACAGCCGCTCCATGCGCGTCTTGTCGCCCAGGATGGAGCCGCCCGAGACCGTGCTCGACGGGTCGATGGTGAGCACGGCCACGCGCTGGCCCTGTTCGATCAGGTGCAGGCCCAGCGCCTCGATGAAGGTGCTCTTGCCCACGCCGGGCACGCCGCTCAGGCCCAGGCGGAAGGCCCGGCCCGTGCGCGGCAGCAGCGCGGTGAGCAGCTCGTCGCCCTGGGCGCGGTGGTCGGCGCGCGTGGACTCGAGCAGCGTGATGGCCTTGGCCATGGCGCGGCGCTGCGCCATGCCCTGGCCTTGCACGATGGCGTCGAGCAAGGCTTGCGGCGACGCGGCCAGGCTCAAGCCACCGCCTTCTTGATCTGTTCCAGCACGTCCTTGGCGCTGGCCGGAATGGGCGTGCCGGGGCCGTAGATGCCCTTGACGCCGGCCTCGTAGAGGAAGTCGTAGTCCTGGCGCGGAATCACACCGCCCACGAAGACCACGATGTCATCGGCGCCCTGCTTGCGCAGCTCCGCGATGATCGCGGGCACCAGGGTCTTGTGGCCCGCGGCCAGGGTGCTCACGCCCACGGCGTGCACGTCGTTCTCGATGGCCTGGCGCGCGCACTCCTCGGGCGTCTGGAACAGCGGGCCCATGTCGACGTCGAAGCCCAGATCGGCGAAGGCCGTGGCCACCACCTTGGCGCCGCGGTCGTGGCCGTCCTGGCCGAGCTTGGCGATCATCACGCGCGGGCGGCGGCCCTGCTGCTCGCCGAAATCGGCGATCTCCTTCTGCAGCTGCGCCCAGCCTTCGGCGCTGTCGTAGGCGGCGGCGTACACGCCGGTCACCTTCTGGGTGTCGGCGCGGTGGCGGCCGAAGGCGGTTTCGAGGGCATCACTGACTTCTCCCACGGTGGCGCGCAGGCGCACCGCCTGAATGGACAGATCGAGCAGGTTGCCCTGCCCCGAACGGGCGGCCTCGGTGAGCGCGGCCAGCGCGGCCTTCACCGCGGCATCGTCGCGCGCGTCGCGCACCCGCTTCAGGCGCGCGATCTGCGCCTCGCGCACCTTGACGTTGTCGATGTCGAGGATCTCGACCGGGTCTTCGTTCTTGAGCTTGTACTTGTTGACGCCGACGATGACGTCCTTGCCGGAGTCGATGCGCGCCTGCTTCTCGGCCGCGGCGGCCTCGATCTTGAGCTTGGCCCAGCCGCTGTCGACCGCGCGGGTCATGCCGCCCATGGCGTCGACCTCCTCGATGATGGCCCAGGCCGCGTCGGCCATCTGCTGCGTCAGCGTCTCCATCATGTAGGAGCCGGCCCAGGGGTCGACCACGCTGGTGATGTGGGTCTCTTCCTGAATGATGAGCTGGGTGTTGCGCGCGATGCGCGCGCTGAACTCGGTGGGCAGCGCGATGGCTTCGTCGAGCGCGTTGGTGTGCAGGCTCTGCGTGCCGCCGAACACCGCGGCCATGGCCTCGATGGTGGTGCGCACCACGTTGTTGTACGGGTCCTGCTCGGTCAGGCTCCAGCCCGAGGTCTGGCTGTGCGTGCGCAGCATCAGGCTCTTGGGGTTCTTCGCGCCGAAGCCCTTCATGATGCGGCACCACAGCAGGCGGGCCGCGCGCATCTTGGCGATCTCCAGGTAGAAGTTCATGCCGACCGCCCAGAAGAAGGAGAGGCGGCCCGCGAAGGCGTCGACATCCAGGCCCTTGGCCATGGCGGTCTTCACATACTCCTTGCCGTCGGCCAGGGTGAAGGCGAGTTCCAGCGCCTGGTTGGCGCCGGCCTCCTGCATGTGGTAGCCCGAGATGCTGATCGAGTTGAACTTCGGCATGTGGCTGGCCGTGTACTCGATGATGTCGCCGATGATCCGCATGCTCGGCTCGGGCGGGTAGATGTAGGTGTTGCGGACCATGAACTCCTTGAGGATGTCGTTCTGGATGGTCCCGCTGAGCTGGTCCTGCGGCACGCCCTGTTCCTCGGCCGCCACCACGTAGCCCGCCAGCACCGGCAGCACCGCGCCGTTCATGGTCATGGACACGCTGACCTTGTCGAGCGGAATGCCGTCGAACAGGATCTTCATGTCCTCGACACTGTCGATGGCCACGCCGGCCTTGCCCACGTCGCCCGTCACGCGCGGGTGGTCGCTGTCGTAGCCGCGGTGGGTGGCCAGGTCGAAGGCCACGCTCACGCCCTGCCCGCCGGCCGCCAGGGCCTTGCGGTAGAAGGCGTTCGACTCTTCGGCGGTGGAAAAGCCCGCGTACTGGCGGATGGTCCAGGGCCGCACCGCGTACATGGTGGCCTGTGGACCACGGATGAAGGGTTCGAAACCGGGCAGCGTGTCGGTGTAGGCCAGGCCCTGCAGGTCGGCCGCGGTGTACAGCGGCTTGACGGCGATGCCGTCGGGCGTGGTCCAGGTCAGCGCGTCAAGCTGGCCGCCAGGGGCGGATCGGGTGGCGGCCTGGGTCCAGTCGGACAGCGTGGCGCGCGCGAAGGCGTCGGGGTGTTGGCTCATGGCGGCGGACGTGGAAAACGGCGGGAGCAAGGCAAGGGCGCAGGTGTTCTGCGGCTCAGGCACCACGGTGAGTGTACATCATTCATAATTATTGATGCAGAATTTCAATGCGCGGATAGAATCGGCGCCTGCATGGACACCGACACCGCCACCCCCACCGCCCCCTCCCTGGCGCCGCGCGCGCTGTACGAGGAAGTGGCCGAACGGCTGCGCCAGCGCATCTTCCAGCGCGAACTGGAGCCGGGCAGCTGGATCGACGAACTCAAGATCGCCGAGGCGTACGGCATCAGCCGCACCCCCCTGCGCGAAGCCCTGAAAGTGCTGGCCGCCGAAGGCCTGGTGACCATGAAGGTGCGCCGGGGCGCCTACGTCACCGAAGTGTCCGAGAAGGACCTGCGCGACGTCTACCACCTGCTGTCGCTGCTCGAATCGGACGCCGCCGGCGAAGTGGCCTCGCGCGGCGAGCCCGCCGCGCTGGACGAACTGGCCGCCCTGCACGATGAGCTGGAAGGCGCCGTGCACCAGCGCGACCGCTTCTTCGCCATCAACGAGCGCTTCCATCTGCGCCTGCTGGAGCTGGCTGACAACCGCTGGCGGCTGCAGATGGTGAGTGACCTGCGCAAGGTGATGAAGCTCAACCGCCACCATTCGCTGTTCAAGGCGGGCCGCATCGAAGAATCGCTGGCCGAACACCGCGCCGTGATGGCCGCCCTGCGCGGGCGCGACGGTGCGCTGGCCGTGCAGCGCATGCGCGAGCACTTCGCCAGCGGACTCGAAGCCGCCACCTGAGGCCGGCGCCCCGTCCGGCTCAGTCCTCGCCGATCTCCCGCGCGATCGCGCGCCGCGTCTCCAGCAGCTTGGGCGCGACCTTCTCCACCAGCCATTCGCGCGGCAGCTTGTAGGCCGGCCCGCCCACGCTCACGCCGTACAGCTCGCCTTCGATGCCGCGCAGGCTGAAACCCAGGGCGTGGATGTCGGGGTGCCACTCGCCGAACGAGCTGCAGTAGCCGAGCCGCTCGTGTTCCTGCGCCGCCGCCTCCAGCCGCGACTGCGTTTGGGGCCAGGCCGCCTCACCCACCGAGGCGCGGATCTCTTCATACAAGGCGGCGCGCTGCGCCGGTGGCAGGGCCGACAGATAAGCCCGGCCAGCGGCCGAGGTGGCGATGGTCATGCGCGAGCCCACGTCCATGCGCGACAGGATCAGCGCCGAGCGCGGCCGCAGGGTGTCGATCAGCAGCATGTCCAGCCCGTCGCGCACGGTCAGGTGGACGTTGGCGCCCGCCACCTCGGCCAGCTCCGCCAAGTGCAACCGGGCCCGCTGGCGGAAATCGAAGGTGCGCAGGTAGGCGTTGCCCAGCTGCAGCGTGGCCGGGCCCAGGCTGAAGCGTTCGCTGCCCGCGGCCTGCCGCAGAAAGCCGCTGGACAGCAGCGTGGCCGCCAGGCGCGACACCGTGGCCTTGGGGATGCCGGTGCCCTCGGCCAGCTCGCGGTTGGAGAGCGGCTCATCCGCCTCCGCGACGGCCTTGAGCACCGCCAGCCCCCGCGCCAGCGCACTGACCTCGTCCTTGCCCGAAGCGACGGCCTCTTCCGGTGCGCCACCGATCGCACGTTTTTCGAGACGATGTTCCATTTTTTATTGCGCCTATATAATTTTGAGACGACGTTCCATTTTAATTACACCACCCGGAGACACACCTTGAACTGGATCAAGACAACCGCCCTCGCCCTGTCCCTCGGGCTGGCCGCCCTCGCGCCGGCCGCCGCCCAGGACTTTCCCAAGGGCCCGGTGAAAATCATCATCCCCTTCCCGCCCGGCGGACCCACCGACACCGTGGGCCGCCTGCTCGGCCAGAAGCTGCAGGAGACCTGGGGCCAGCCGGTGATCATCGACTACAAGCCCGGCGCCGGCACCGTGATCGGCGCCGACTTCGTCGCCAAGTCGGCCCCCGATGGCCAGACCATCGGCATGGTGAACTCGTCCCTGGCGGTGAACCCCACGCTGCGCAAGAAGCTGCCCTACGACACGCAGAAGGACCTGGCCGGCGTCACGCAGCTGTTCAACATGCAGCTGGCCATCGTGGCGCACCCCAACGCGCCCTTCAACAACCTGCGCGAACTCATCGACTACGCCCGCAAGAACCCCGGCAAGCTGAACTACGGCACGCCCGGCGCCGGCAGCACCACGCACCTGGGCGCCGAGCTGCTCAAGCGCGAGGCCGGCTTCGAGATGCAGCACATCGCCATGAAGGGCAGCGCGCCCGCGCACACCGAACTCATGGGCGGGCGGCTCGACCTGGTGGTCGATCCCTTCCTGTCCATCCTGCCCTACGTGCAGGGCGGCCGCATGAAGATCATCGCCACCATGGGCGACAAGCGCGTGGCCGGCCACGACTACCCCACCGTCGCCGAAACCATCCCCGGCTTCAACGTCGGCGCCCTGCTCGGCTTCGTGGCGCCCGCCGGCACGCCCAAGCCGGTGCTGCAGAAGATCCAGGCCGACACCGCCAAGGCCCTGGCCAGCGCCGACGTGCAAAAGCGCGCCCAGGAATTCGGCCTGCAGGTGGTGGGCTCCACGCCCGAGCAGTTCGATGCCTTCATCGCTTCGGAGATGAAGCGCTGGGGCCGCATCGTCACCGACGCCAAGATCGAACAGGAATGAATTGGAAGGACCCCGCACCGTGAGCTCCCTGCAACTCAAGCCCATCCACCCGGTCTTCGGCGCCGAGGCCAGCGGCCTGGACCTCACCCGCCCGCTCGCGGCCGAGGACGTGCGCGCGATCAACGCGGCCATGAACGAGCACGCCGTGCTGGTCTTTCGCGGCCAGCCGCTGACGGCTCAGCAGCAGCTCGATTTCGCCCGGCACTTCGGCCCGCTGGACATCGGCCTCAAGCGCGTGTTCAAGCGCCCCGAGCGCCTGGAAGACGAGCGCCTGATCGACATCTCCAACGTCGACGCCCAGGGCAAGATCGCGCGCCGCGACTCGCCCAAGAACCTCTCCAACTTCGCCAACCAGCTCTGGCACAGCGACAGCTCCTTCATGAACCCGCGCGCGGCCTACTCGATGCTGCATTGCGTGATCACGCCCAGCTGGGGCGGCAACACCGAGTTCGCCGACCTGCGCCACGCCTACGACACGCTGGACGAGCGCACCAAGGCCGAGATCGAGGACCTCCAGGCCGAGCACTTCGCGCTGCACACGCGCATCCTGCTGGGCGACGACGCCTACACCGACGACCAGAAGAAGGAGATCCCGCCGGCGGTCTGGCCGCTGGCGGACACCCACCCGGGCTCGGGCCGCAAGGTGCTGTTCGTCGGCGTGCACGCGCGCGAGGTGATCGGCTGGCCGATCGCCGAAGGCCGCATGTACCTGAGCGACC
>NZ_MKSS01000193.1:0-12152 GCF_001897365.1 Hydrogenophaga sp. 70-12 | reverse complement strand
AGGGACGCTAGTTCCAGCAGCGGGTAGCTGCGGCGGCACCCTTCGCGCCGGTCTGGTTGAGGGTAAGGGTCCCGCAACGCGTGTCGCTCGCCTGGGGCCCCTGAGGTACGGCCTGCAGTGCATAGGCCGAGGCGGTGGGGTTGGCCGTGAACGAAAAGACATAGGCCCCTGCCAAATCGTTGCGGCAGGTCAGCGCAGGGAGTTGCGCGTTGGTCACGGCGGTGCCGCACCCCGCACCGGTCGCGTTGTAGCGCAAGCAGGTGGTGTAGTTGCGCTCCATCCATTGCGACAGTTCGGTCAGACAGGCGCCGGCGGCGGCACGGCGCGTCTTCTGCACGTGGCTGGTGTAACTGGGGTACGCCACAGCCGCGAGGATGGCCACTATGGCTACTGTGATCATGAGTTCGATCAGAGTGAAACCCCTCGAGCGTGCGCGTTGAATCGGATCTGGGTTCTGCATCATCAACACCTTAAAGCGAAGAGTCACCTCATCACTTGCTTTTCGAAAACCATCAATCGCGAACGACTTCGCGCCATGTCAGGCGGCCACGCACCGGCGTCAAGCCAAGGTTGACCCTAATCGACCCCATGGTGCCAGTTGAACCGCCCACGACGAGTTGATTACCCACCAAAATTGCCTCCCCCGGCATTCCAATGCCCAGATCGACTGCGCCAATGTATGCGCCATTCACCGTGTCGTCCAAGAAACTGCCATTGTCATTTACATCGAAAAATGGCCGGGTTAAGGCCGCCCCAGTGAATGGATTGATCGCGGCGACAACACCCGTACCGCCAGGCACGCACTCGTCGAACTGCGGACGAATGATGCTGGCCACCAACGCCGGCTCGACCGCCCGAAGGGTATTGGAAGCGGTGATGATGCGCTCCGGTTGCGGCAGATCAATATAGAAGCCCCGCTTGCCAACCATGTCGTTTGCCGATGCAGACGAAAACGTGCGGACATTTCGCCCAGCAAAAGTCACTGACAAACTCATGGTGCGCGGCACAAGCTCGTTGCGACCCGTGGTGATGGGCGCGCCATCGTCGATCAAGCCGTACCATGATTGCGAAGCTGCGCCTGCGGGCGGCGTGACATTGTCGCCTGTTCGAAAATAGCTGCCGGTTCCGAAATGCACAAACAACTTACCGAAGTTGGCATCTGCATTGACGAAGTTGCGCACGAGGCGAAGTTGGGCTGTGATGGGCTGTGCGTTGCCCGCGGCATCTTTCGCAACATACAAGGGCTGACCTGCATAAGCCACGCCCCAGAGGCTGGGGCTCGAACTGCTGAGATCGAACTTCCAAACGTTGCCCATCATGTCACCGGCGTACACGTGATCGATATAGCCGTCGTTATCAGAGTCAAACACACCGGGCGCAGCCAGTCCGTTGTCACCACCCGCACTGGTAGCAATTCTGCGGATGAGTGCGCCAGTCTCGAGATTAATGATGTAAAGAGCGGCTCGCGCGTTCGCGCTGTTGTATCCGTTCCCGACGATAACCACCCAGACGTCCGAGCCATCCACCTTCATGCGCGCCACCACCGGACGGCCAAGAACATGTCCCATGTCGTCCATTTCCGGATCGCTCAGCGAGGTCTCCCACAGAACGTTCGAGCCATCGAAGGTGTTTGGGTTGGTGACATTCAATGCAAACAAGCCGCGCCCGCCGCGCCCAAGAGCGGCGACGAGAAGGTTGCGCCCTGTGGTTTGACTTCTCGAGGTGACCGCGATTTCGCCGTCAACAAAGTAGCGATGACTCTCGTTGTACCCAAGCTCCGACAACGCCCGAATTCCCGCACATGCCGAACCTGAGCATGAGGCCGGCTTTGGCATCACGCTGCTGGGAATATACGCAAAGACTTCTTGGCCGTTCTGTGCGTTGAAAGCGTGCAGCATCCCATCGTTTGCCCCTACATACAGGGTATCGGTGTCTTTTGCATACACCGGGGACGAATGCGCGATATCGCCAAGCACGGTCGCTCCGCGGTCTCGAAGGCTACCGCCGTTCTGCAGTTCACGCGATCGATTACCCCGAAGATAATTGACCAAATTCGCATCATTTTTGAAGAGCGCCAGATCACCATTGGCCGTCAGAATGTCGCCGGTGAACTCCGCACTGCCCACAAGAGCATTGGGTGAGGTGTAGAAAATGCGCCGCCCAACGTCGTTCAACAAGTGATCTGAAGCACGCCAGCTTGCCGTTTCGTTCACACCCTTGGAGGTGATGCCTTTCGCCTCCAATTCCCCCGCCCAATTTTGAGCATTGAACTTGGCCTGGAATGCACGGGTGTCCTCGCGCAAGTCGGTCGAGTTGGAGCTAATATTTCCAGCGGAACCGCTTTTGTCAATAATGCTATTGAAGGTCTTTCTCAACGTATCCTTCAACGTCAGAGGGTTTTGGACCAAAAAGTAGGTATCGGGAACACCGTCGTTGTCCGCGTCCCACTCCACCGACAGATTGGGCGTTTTACTCTTGTCGCGATCGACGAAACCGCCGTACTTCGCCGCATACCAAAGCGGATTGTTCAAGAACGCAGCGCCCCCCGTTGTTCCGGGATTAAACACAAAAGTATTGGGCGTCTCGCCAATTTGCGGCAAACGATCGCAGTTGGCAGGCCGATTGGACGCGACATCACACATGCCAGACTTTTTGCTGGGGTCCGGCGCATTCAGGAAGTAGTACCGAGAGGAGCTTTCGTCCTGCGCCACAAGATAGGGGCCATCACGATCCGTACCAGAGATCACATAACCCATCACCTGCTGCGCGCTGCCCGCTTGATAACGCGGCGTCACGGTCACTGAGAGCGTGTTATTGGCATTGGCCTCGACCCGGTACTCCGCAATCGCATCCATGTCGTGATCGCCCCCCTGCTCCACGTCTTCGAAGTTGATCTGAAATCGTGCTGAATACCGGCCGCCATTCACCGTCGCATCAAAATCATTGGCACTCGAGTTGACGATGGACTCGACATAGAAATCAACGATCTGGTTGGTCGGCTGATAGGCGCCCTTTGCATTGGATACGCCATTGCCTCCGACCGTCTTGGCAAATGGCACCAGGCTGATTTCCTTACCATTGGGCAATTTCGCAACGATTCGCGGCAGTGGTGAGCTCAGGGCCACAGCATAGGTGTCGGCATACACCTCGCGACCGGCACCGAATTCCGGCCGCAGGTTTCGGGTTTTGGCGTAATACGCAATTGATGCAGCATAAAAAGAGCCATCCTTGGTCGGCTCTTCGGGAGACAGGCCACGAATATTGCCCAGTGAGCTGACTTCCTTGGGCGTGGGGGAACGGTCATCGATGGAGCCCGACTGAGCGATGAAGAACTGGCGCCCCGTGATATTGGACTCGATCGCCGTGATTGTGCCGCCGAGGGCGGTTACGTTTAGACCTGTGATGTCCCCCGAAAAGTAGCTGTTTGTTGTTCCGCGCAACGGAAAACTACTACCGGGCAATTGATCGGAATCGTATGAGGGGCTGATATCAGAAATCGTCAGCAAATTGGGACGCGCGCAGAACGGCGCCTTGGCTTTGCTATTCGTCCTATCGTAGGGGTCGTCCCAGGTCACCCGGCTCAGACCCACGGCGGTGTCCATCGTGGTGCCCGTATTGAAGGCCGTGGTTGGCGCCTTTTTGCCGGAAAAATAGCGAACCGCTTCATACATCATTTCGGCGATGGGATTTCCCCAATCAACCAATTGACCTTCTGTTGGGTCCTTAGAAGAGTCGATATATGGACCGCTTTTCCAGTATTCGGACGAACTGCTGCTCTGGTTAAAACCTCGAATTCTTAAGTTATTAAAGGTATTTACGATCGAAGCTGTACTCGCGAACTGCCCGGTCGTGGCATTCACTTCATCGGAGAAGGACGACACCACTTTTCGCAAGCGGCCGCCCGAAAAGTGCTGATCGTAGCTGCCCGTGATAAGGCCAAACAGCATTGCACCGTTTTCGCCATATTCATGCAAAATTCCGATTGGTTTGTACTGATTATTCGGATACAAGCGACATTCATTGTGAAAGGCAGCGGTGCAGACCTCGACTCGGATGACAAGATCCCGCTGATTTCCTGTGCCGCTCGGGAACGCCCCTGACGAGAGATCGTTTTGCAGCACCGGCCGCTCTTTTGACGCCCACTCCCAGATGCGCTTGTTGTTGCCCACATTGGAACGTATACGCAATAACGGCTGCAGATTGCTGCAATTGTCCAACGTCGCGCAGCTCTGACTGCGGTTGGCTGTCAGACTGCCAAAGAAGTGACGTGTACTGGCGTTGGGGGGCTCATCCAGATCGGTGTAGTCACTGATTCTATAGTTGTGACTGCTGTGAAACTCCTTGCCCCAACTGTGCGCATCTTGGGGAATATAGGCGCGGCGCAACACGGTCTGCGAATTGGTGTCCACGTCCCGATACCCGCCGTAGAGCACTTTGCGCAAGGCGTCAATGCGGCTGGTGCTAACGTAGTTAAGCCAATTGCCCGACCACTCGCCCGAACTGCCCCCCACCGTGCAACGCCCCAGACTGTCAGCCTGAGAAGCTGGCTGGAACATCGACGCGGCGCTGTTATATGAGTAGCACAAGCCCGAGTCGAACAAGCCGTAGTAGGTGATGCCGGGTTTGAAGTAGAGGTCCAGCTGACCATCACCGTCGAGATCACTGGCGTCGTTGTAGGCCTCGTAAAAGAACTTGTGATCACGCCCGGCGATCAGCATGGTCATCGGCTTGGCGCTGACCATCGCGGTGAGCGGCTGCGCCGGCCACTCAAGCGCTTGGCTTGGCGTGTAAAGCAGGCCCAGCCCGAGGGCAAGCGCCGCAGTCAGCCCAGCACGACGAAGTGGGGTATGGTGCATCTGAATCTCCGTTCGGTCTGGCTCAATCGGTGGCGTAGATGGACTGCAACATCACCACTGCACGATCGGCGCCAGGTGCACTCCGGGCGGTGATCCGGTAGCGCTTGCAGTCGTTTGTGGAAGCCGGGTTGCCTGGCTGACAAGGAAAGGTGTCGCCCAGGTACTCAACAATGTACTGAGGAGTGATGGAGATTCCTCCATTGACAACTACCGTGGCCGAATGCCAACCGCCTGGATTGGGCGGCACGGCCAACAAGGGGTCTAGCCAGCGCTCGGTGTTGGCGGGATTGGGTGCGCCGCAAATGCCGTTGACACAGGCGGCTAAAGCGGCCGGAGTAGGACGGGCTGTTTCCACGATCGACTCGGCCTCTTTCAAGGCGGCCTCGGCCGCTTGAAACGACAAACCGCGATCGTACGTATTCGCGCTCATGCGCTCTTCCAGCGCAACCCCGCGCATCGCAGCGAGGCCTACCAAGGTCATCAGCACCAGCAGGATGAGCGCGACGACCAGGGCAACCCCGCGCTGCCGACCGATCCGAAGACGTCGATGGGTCAAGGACACATGGCTCGGCTTCATGGCGCAGGACGGTTGCGAAGGTTGACGACGTGAAACAGCTGTCGCCGCAGCGGCTGCTGATCTGTTCCCACTCGATTGGTGGTCTCCAAGTCCAAGGTCAGTCGCACGGCCACCACCAAGTCCGCGGCCGCGTTGTCCCAGGCGGCCACCGCACTCGCCGTCACCCAGTCATTGCCGAGATTTCCACTCGTCTGGTTGCGCAACAAGAATTGCGCCTGCATGCCTGTCACGCTTTCAGCCACTTCTTCCGGCACCCCTGTGCGGTTCATCCTGTACAGCGACGTCCCTCCTCGAGGGTTGTGGCCGACGTACCAGAAGTTGGCGGTGTACCGCGACACCATGCCGCCCGGCTGAAAGGTCTTGGGTGACCCGAGGGGAAAGCCGAGATCGGTGGTGGTATTGAGGGTACCGGCCTGAGCGTGCGTCAAGCTTCCGATTGGGGCGCCAGAGACGGCCGACAGCTGAGCAATGGCCGCACTCGCGCCATCGCAGACCATCACAACGTCACCTGCTGCAAGATCGTGATTGGGTGTATTCAACGAAAAGACATGGGTCGTGGGGTTGTGACCTGTCACGACAAAGCCGTTAAACATGCCGCCACTGAGCACCGCAACCGCATGCGTTCCAGCCACCCGCTGCCCCACGCCCAATCCGAATGGCACGATGCCTACCGTGTCCTGAGTCTCGTCGTAACCACGAATGACACCGCCGTCCCAATCGGCCCACCACGTCGCCGCGGCATTGTTCAGCACATTCGCCGTAACGGTGGCTCCGCACAGGTTACCCCCCGCCTGCCGCACGTCTCGCGCCATCAATTCGAAAGCAACACGGGCGTTCTCCTGGAGACGAGCCAACCCCTCGTTCGCTCGGGCCGCCTGTTGGTTGCTCAGGAAAATGCTGATAACGCCACCAACGATGATCAGCCCCAGAACGAGTGCCACCATCAACTCGACTAGGCTGAAGCCTCGCACACGCGAGCGTGAGCTGCGACAGCTCACTCGATAGACCAAGCGCACATTCCTCATAGCCGGCTACTGGTGGTGAAGGTCTGGTTGCCCAGGCCGCCGGCTCGGCTGTCATCCCAAACGATCGTAACGGTGCAAACTCCAGCCGCATCGCAGCTGATAGCGCCGCAGGTGTCATCGGTATCGCCGAGCGTGTTACGCATACTTTGCAGCCAGTGCTTACGGCTATTGCCCGACAGGTCTGCAGTCGCGACCGCATCGGGACTGCACGTGGAGGGCATGTTGTAGTTCAACGCAATGGCTCCAACACGATCTGCACGCAAAACATCGAGCATGTAATAGCTCAACATCACAGCTTGGCTGCGACCGTAACTGCTCTGATTGGCTTTCAGTGCATTGGCTTGCAGGCCAGCCATTCCCAGCAGGCCCAAAGACAGCACCAGCACGGCAACCAGAACTTCAATCAAGCCAACGCCACGCTCTCGCGCGAAGAAGGAACGCCGAAGCGGTCTCGATGTTGCGTGCGTCACTGCGGTTTTCACGGTGTCGGGCATGAGTCATCCACATTTCCGGGAGTGGTAGAGGTTAGGCGGCCTGTCGCCAGCACCTCGATGTCGCGCGCTCGATTGCTGTTCGAGAGCACTTCGGGGTAGCAGACTCGGATTCGACCACCTTGCAATGCGCCAGCCATGGTCCTCATGGTGCCGTCGGCGGCGAATGACAGGAAATTCGCGGCGCCGGCGTTACCCCTGACCAACAGAGGCGGTGCCAATGCCTGACCATGGAGTAGCACAGTTTCCCCGGCATCCACGCTGGGGTTGACGGCCGCCCGGGTAACATCGGTGAAGCTGATCCAGCCCTGCTCCCATCCTCCGGCGACCGTGCAAGAAACGCCGTCGGCGCTCTTGCACAAGGTGATGCGCCCGCCTCGCCGAATGGCCTCACTGCGTGCCGCAGCGATAGCACTGATCAAGTCATTTGTGGATGCCGTCAATCGATTGCCGGCCAGAGCGCTGCGAAAGCTGGGTACGGCGATCGCCAACAGAATGGCGAGCATAGCTACAGCGACCATCAGTTCGATCAGCGTGAAGCCGTTCAGCACCAACGAGCGCCTTTTTTTACTGGTAAGGAGTAGCCGAGCTTGCATCCCGACATGTTTCCGCGTCCCGGCTCGCCAGCACGCTCCGACAGACAAGCGTCTGCGAGGCAACGACGAGTGGTTACAAACGGATGCGTTTCGCATCGAGAGGATGGCTGAGGCCATTCGGCTCACCAGCCAGCAAAATGGGGGTATCGGTATCCTCGCCCCTGCCGGCACTGCCCTCCTCTTTCAAACTGACGAAAGGCCGTTTTGGCCGCACGACCACTTGATCATGGGCCAGATGCTGCGCGCGGTGCCCATTGGCCTGTGGCCGCAGGGGCTCAGGTCGGAATGGCCCCCGGCAAGGGGCCAAGCTCGAAGGCCCGCACCTTCACCCCCTGAGTCGCTCCACGACGGCCGTCCGGGCCGCTGTGTTGCGTCGGCCGCCGCAGGGCCTTGCGCTCGCGGGTGGCACGCTTGTCGCCCTCCGCCCGCATGGGGGTTCACGGGGCGGCCATCGCGCGGCGAGCGAACCACCGAAGGTAGCGGCGAAGGTGGCTCTGCCGCCGAGCAGCACCTGGCGGTGCGAGAGTTCGCGGGAATCGCTGGCGTGGTCGGACATGGGAGGGCCCCTTCTGGTTGGGGAAAGCGCTTCGAATCCGATCGAAAGCAGATAAAGAGTCCCGCGAGTCGCATAATGGTGAGCGCACCCGACACCGCCAGCTTGCCATGTCCCCCAACCGCCCCGACCCCGCCATCGCGCTGCACGGCGCCTCCAACTTCCGCGACCTCGGCGGCCTGGCCGGCGACGGCGGGCGGCGCGTGCGGCGCGCGCTGGTGTACCGCTCCGACCACTTGGGCCGCCTGAGCGACGAGGACCTGCAACGCCTGAACGCGCTGGGCGTGTCGCACTGTGTGGACCTGCGCGGCCCCGCCGAATGCCGGGCCCTGCCCAACCGCCTGCCGGGCATCACCGTCGAGCACCTGAGCATCGACCCCACGGTGCTGCGCCGCGTGCGCGAGCGCCAGAAGCAGGGGCAGCCGCTGGGCCGGGCCGAGGCGGTGGCCCTGATGCAGGATACCTACCAGGACTTCGTGCGCCTGCGGGGCGCCGTCTTCGGCCAATTGCTCGCGCGCATCGCGGGGCGCGAGGCACCGCTGGTGTTCCACTGCACCGCCGGCAAGGACCGCACCGGCATGGCCGCCGCGCTGCTGCTGGGCGCGCTGGGCGTGCACCGCGACGAGGTGATGGCCGACTACCTGCTCACCAACCGCCTGTACCGGCGCGACACACGCGTGGAAGAGCCCGCGCCGCCCGAGGTGCTGGAGGTGCTGTGGCAGGTGCAGCCCGAGTTCCTGCACACGGCCTGGCGCTGCATCGACGAGGAGTTCGGCGGCCTGGACGCCTACCTGGCCGGACCGGTGGGGCTGGACGGGGCGGCGCGCGAGCGGCTGCGCGAGCGGTTGCTGGCCGAGGCCTGAGCGGGTTGCGGACTCAGCCGCGCCCTTCGCCCGCGACCGGCTGAGCGCCGCGCCAAGCGCCGTCTCGACAAGCGCCATCTCGACAAGCGCCATCTCGACAAGCGCCGTCTCGACAAGCGCCATCTCGATAGGCCTGCGGCGTGAGGGCGTGCTGGCGGGCGAATGCCCGCTGCAGCGCGTCCACCGACCGGAATCCGCTGCGGCTCGCGATGCGTTCCTGGGTCCATTGCGTCTGCACCAACAGTTGCGCCGCCGCGGCCACGCGGGCCCGAACCACGAAGCGGGCCGGCGTGCAACCCACCTCCGCCGCGAACGCCCGCGCGAAGTGGCGGGCGCTCATGCCCGAGCGTTCCGCTAGCGCCTCCACCGACAGGTCCTCCTGCAGGTGCGTGCCGATCCATGCCACCACCTCGCGCAGGCGCCGGCTGGCCGCCGACTGCGCCTTCAAGGCCGGGCTGAGCTGTGGCTCGCGCGCGCCGCGCAGCAGGGGCAGCGCCAGCGTGCGCGCGATCTCCATCGCCACCGCGTGGCCAAGGTCGTCCTCCACCAAGGCCAGCGCCAGCTCAAGGCCCGTGGTGACGCCGGCCGAGGTCCACACCGGCCCATCGCGCACGTAGATGCGTTCGCGCAGCACGCGCGCCTGGGGACGCAGCGCCTGCAGTTGGTCGCAGACGCGCCAGTGGGTGGTGGCCTCGCGGCCGTCGAGCAGGCCGGCGGCGGCCAGCGCGAACGCGCCGCTGCAGACGCTGGCGACGCGGCGCGCGCCCCGCGCCTGCCGCGCCAGCCAGGCGCCCACCTGGTGTTCGGCAATGGCCGCCCGGACCGCCGGCTCGTCGCCGCCGCAGACGATCAGCGTGTCGATCGGCGTGGGCAAGCGCTCGAATCCCGTGGTGTCGGCCAGGCGCAGGCCGGCGTTGGTCGCCACCGTGTGGCCCGAAGGCGACGCGATGTGCAGCCGGTAGCTGCCGGGGCGCAGCGCCTCGGCTTTGCTGAACACGCTGGAGGGCCCGGCGACGTCGATCGCCTCGACGCCATCGAACACGACGAGAACCAGGTGTCTGGCAGGAATCGCGGCCTCTGTGTCCTTGTCCGGCGCGTGGGAGGTTCGTAGGCTCATGGCACTCAGGAGCTCGAGATGTTCACACCCCTACTCTACTTATCAAGGCCGGCCGGCGGGTTCGCCGCCGCGCCGGTCCCACGCCGCAACGGCGACGGCGCGCCATGAAACACCGCACACCGCTGCGCGCCGCGTTGGCTGTCGCCGCCTTGGGCCTGGTGGCCTTCGGGGGCTGGATCGCGTCCTTGCCGGCCCCGCCCGCCCCGGCGGCCGCCCAGCCGGTCCCATCGGCGCAGACCCAGGCCACGCTGGCGGCGCTGGCTCCACCCAAGCGCCCGCGCCCCCTGGTGGCCATCGTCGGCCTCAACGACGCGACCGAGACGACCGACTACCTCATGCCCTACGGCATTCTTCGGCGATCCGGCGTGGCCGATGTGGTGGCGCTCGCGACCGAGGCCGGTCCGGTGAAGCTCTACCCCGCGCTGACGGTGGAAGCGGACGCGACGCTCGCGCAGTTCGATGCGCGGCACACCGATGGCGCCGACTACGTCATCGTGCCCGCGATGAGCCGGGACGACGACCCGAGGGTGCTCGCCTGGATTCGCACCCAAGCGGCCAAGGGCGCGATCGTCATCGGCGTGTGCGCGGGCGCCAAGGTGGTCGGCGCGGCCGGCCTGCTCGACGGCAAGCGGGCGACGACGCACTGGTACTACCTGGACCAGTTGCGCGAACGAACGCCGTCGATCCGCTACGTGGCGGACCGGCGCTTCGTGGCCGACCAAGGCGTGGCGACCACGACGGGGATCTCGGCCTCCATGCCGATGTCGCTGACGCTGATCGAGGCCATCGCGGGCCGCGAAAAGGCCGAGGCCACCGCGCGCGACCTGGGCCTGGCGCACTGGGACGCGCGCCACCGCAGCGCGGCGTTCCGCTTCACCCGACCATTTGCGCTCACGGTCATGGGCAACACCCTCGCCTTCTGGAACCGCGAAGCGCTGGGCATCGAGCTCGTGCCCGGAATGGACGAGGTGTCGCTGGCCTTGGTGGCGGACGCCTGGTCGAGAACCTACCGCTCGCGGGCGGTGGCGTTCGCGCAAGCGCCGGGGCCGATCGAAGGCCGCCATGGCCTGCGCCTCGTTCCCGATCGGGTGAGCGTGGACTGGCCGGCGCAGCGCTTGCTGCCGGCCATCACCGCCGCTCCCCCTGCGCAGGCCTTGAACGACGCCCTCGCGCGCATCGAGGGCCGCTACGGCGCCAAGACGGCCGAGGTGGTGGCGATGCAATTGGAGCTCCAGCCGTCCCACTGAGCACGGTGGTCCACCCGTCGGGGCTCAGGGCGGAACGTCCAGCGGCGGCCGCGGCGCGTCCCCGGACCGGGCCGCCGGCCGCCACTCGCTCCACGCATACGCCGGCAGGGCCAGCGTCAGCGGCATCAGGTAGTGCGCCGCGCGGTAGGCCAGCACCGCCGCCAGCGCCTCGTTCAGCGGCACCACGCCCGCCAACGCCGCCGCCACCACCGATTCCAGCACCCCCAGACCCGAGGGCACATGCGTCAGCGCCCCCACCACGCCGGCCAGCAGCAGCGCGCCCAGCACGGTGGGGTAAGGCACGCGGCCCTGCAGCAGGTTCCACAGGCTCAGGGCCATCAGCGCCCACACCGTGGCGCCCATCGCCGCTTGCACCAGCGCCACGCGACCGCTCGCCAGCGGCAACGTGTGGCCGCGCCAGCGCAGCGCCTTGCGCTCGCTGAAAGCGCACAGCGCGTGGTAGCCCACGGCCACCAACAGCAGCGCTGCGCCCAGCCCGCGCAGCACGCCGCTGTCCGGTGCCCAGGGCGCGCGCAGCGGCGGCGGCGCGACCAGCAGCACCGTGCCCAGCACCCAGCACCAGCCGAGCCAGTTGGCGATGAAGCTGTGCGTGACGATCTGTCCCACCGTGCCCGCCGACAGGCCGGCCCGCGTGTACAGGCGCAGCCGCATGCCCACGCCGCCGATCAGCGCGCCGAAGTTGAGGTTGAAGGCATAGGCGATGGCGGCCACCGCGAGCGTGCGCCCGCGGGTGATGCGCGCGCGCGCCAGCCGGCGCCCGATCAGGTCGTAGCAGGAGAACAGGGTGTGGGCGCACAGGGCCAACG
>NZ_MKSS01000192.1:0-19835 GCF_001897365.1 Hydrogenophaga sp. 70-12 | reverse complement strand
CAGCGCCAGCCCAGGGCGCCGCCCAGCAGCACCAGGGGCAGCAGGCCCACCACGAACAGCACCACCCCCACGTGTAGCGCGAGCAGGGCGTCGGCGAGCCGGAGGGCGGTGTCGGGGGCCATCCTGGGCATTGTGCGATGCACCGGCGGCCGCTTGCGCCGCCCGTTCGGTGAGAACCCGCTGGCGGAGATGTATCCGTCTGTCACACTCGCGGCGTTGCGGTTTCGGAGCACGCATGGGCTGGCTTTCACTCTTTGGCGACCTGCGGTTCATGACCGGGGCGATGGTCGCCTTGCTGGGGGTGATCTTCATCGCCTACGCCAACCGGGCGTCCTGGCCCTACGTGCGCTGGCTGGCGGGCTCGGCCGTGCTGTTCGGGCTCGCGCAGCTCGGTTTTCGGGTGGCCCAGCTGCATTTCGGCGTGCGGGCCGAGGGCATCGGCGGCCCGGCCGCCGCGGTGGTGGTGTTCGCGCTGACCGCCCTGCTGGTGGGGCTGCACACCTACCTGACGCCTGGCGCCCGCCGCCAGGGGTGGCGTTTTGCCTGGCTGAGTGCGCTGGGCCTGGTCTGGGTGGTGGGGCTGGTGAGGGCGCTGGGCGACAACCCCTTCCGCGGCCCGCTGGCTTCATCGGGGGTGCTCGTGGCGGCCTCGCTGTGGCTGCTGTGGCGCTGGTGGCACGACCGCTGGAGCGGGCAGTTCGCCCTGGCGGCGGCGCTGCT
Organism: Hydrogenophaga sp. 70-12; assembly: GCF_001897365.1. NCBI lineage: Bacteria > Pseudomonadati > Pseudomonadota > Betaproteobacteria > Burkholderiales > Comamonadaceae > Hydrogenophaga > Hydrogenophaga sp. 70-12. Next base: position 19,115 of record NZ_MKSS01000192.1, on the reverse strand, counting down.
GGTGCAGCCGCTGCTGCTGTTGCTGGCCATCCGCGTGGGCCTGGACGTGCGGACGTTTCGGGAGATCACGCCGCTGCCCATCGTGCTGGTGTACTTCTTCGTGCTGACGCTGATCCTGCAGCGCGACGCGCGCCGGCTGGCGAGCGAACTGCGCCGCAGCGAACAGGCCGAGGCCGCGCTGCAGCGCCTGGCCGATGGTCTGGACCGCACGGTGCACGAGCGCACGGCCCAGCTAGAGGCGATCAACCAGGGCCTGCGCGCCTTCTCGGGCATGGTTTCGCACGACCTTCGCGGCCCGCTGCGCAACATCCACGGCCTGAGCGAGATGGCGCGCGAGGCCATCGAAGAAGGCCAGCCGGCCCAGGCCCTGCCCCTGGTGCGCAAGCTGGGCCACGAGTCCCTGCGCGCCAGCCGCATGGTGAGCGACCTGCTGGACCTGGCGTGCGTGGAGCAGCAGGCGCTGCACAAGGCGCAGGTCGACTTCGGCGAGCTGGTGCGCGAATGCGTGGAGCAGCTGGCCATGGAATACCCGAGCGCGCGCCAGGCGGTGCGCGTGGGGCCGCTGCCCGTGGTGGCGGTGGACCGCGGGCTGATGGCGCACGTGGTGACCAACCTGGTGGGCAACGCGCTCAAGTACGGGCAGGGCCGGCCCGGGCTGGCGGTGGACGTGGGCGCGCAGCGCGAGGACCAGGCCTGGCGTTTCGCCGTCAGCGACAACGGCCCGGGTTTCGACGAGGCGCGCGCCGGCGAGCTGTTCAAGCCCTTCAGCCGCCTGGCCGGCGAGGCGGTGCCCGGCACCGGCCTGGGCCTGACGGTGGTGCGCCGCGTGGTGCAGCAGCACGGTGGCGAGGTGGGCGCCTGCGGCCGGGTGGGCGAGGGCGCGCGCTTCTGGTGGACGCTGCCCGCCGCCTGAGCGGCGGCGTGGCCCCGGCAAAAAAAAGCCACCGGGGCTTGCGACACCGGCGGCTGCCGCGCATGGCCCGTCGAGCGGGCGGCGCGAATGCTCAGGAAACCGTCAGCCGGGACTCACTTGCCGGTGGTGGTGTTGATGTACTCCGTGACCACCTTCCAGCGGTTGTTGTCCAGCATCGAGATGCGGGTGGCGTTGCTGCCCAGGCGCTTGGTGGGGCCGAAGGTCTGCTCGGCGCTGCCGAAGATGTCGGGCGGAATGGTCATGGTGTCCATGGCCTTGATGAAGCTGTCGGTGCTGAGGTTGGGGCCGGCCTTGGTGGCGGCGCGGATGAAGGCGTCGATGGCCAGGTAGCCGTAGACCGAGAACACCGTGGGCTCTTCGTTGAACTTGGTCTGGTACTTGTTGGCCCAGAAGCGGATGGGCTGCGAGGCCGCGTCCAGGTAGGGGTGCTGCACCGTCATGGTGGCGTACAGGCCGTTCATGGCCGGGCCGCCGAGCTTGTGGATGAGGTCGGTGTAAGCCGCGCTGGAGCCGATGAAGGTGGGGTTGAAGCCCAGGCGCTTGGCCGTGGCGATGGCGCCGATGGTCTCGCGGATGATGGTGCCCAGCACGACCATGTCGCACTGCTCCGAGGCCAGCTTCTGCATTTGCGAGGCGAAGTCGGTGGCGCCGCGCTTGTAGGTGGTCTCCACCGCGAGCGTCATGCCGTTGGCCTTGAGGCCGTCTTCCGCGCCGCGCTTGACCTCCAGGCCGAACTCGTCGTCCTGGTACATGGTGCAGACCTTCTTGGCGTTCTTCTCCTTGGCCAGCTTGGGCACCGCGACGCGCATCTGGTCGTAGTAGGTGGCGGCGAAGCTGTACTTGAGCTTGTGGAAGGGCTCGTACATCTCGCGCGCGGCCGTCACGGGGAAGAAGTTGATGACGTTCTTCTGGAACTGCACCGGCATGGCGGCCATGTTCTGCGCGGTGCCGATGTGGCCCACCATGGCGAAGATCTTGTCCTGGTTGACCAGCTTCTGCGCCGCGAGCACGGCGTTGCGCGGGTCGTACTTGGAGTCCTCGACGATGAGCTTGATCTTGCGGCCGTTGACGCCGCCCTGCTCGTTGGCCTCGTCCACGCGCAGCATCATGCCCAGGCGCACCTGCTTGCCGAAGCCGGCGATGGGACCGGAGAGGTCCTGGATGGAGCCGAGCACGATCTCGTTCTTGCTCACACCCTGTGATTGCGCCATGGCGGCGCCGGTGCTCAGCGCGATGGCCGCGCCGATCAGACTCAGTGTCGTTTTCATCGCTGTCGTCTCCGGTGGGTTGTCGTTTCTGCGGGGATGATGGGGTCTTTGACCGGGCTGGTGATGCGGAAAAACCCTTCCCGCCGCACCGGCCCGAGGCGAGCGCTCAGTTGTTCACATAGTCCGAGACGACCTTCCAGCGGCCGTCCTGGATCTGCGACAGGCGCATCGCCATGCTGCCGTAGCGGCGCTGCGGGCTGAAGCTGAGCGGCGGCGAGCCGAAGATGTCGGTCGGCACGCTCAGGCTGTCCATGGTCTTGACGAAGCTGTCGGTGTTGAGGTTGGCGCCGGCCTTGCCCGCGGCGCGGGCGAAGATGTCGATGGCGTTGTAGCCGTAGACCGAGAAGACATTGGGGTCTTCGTTGAACTTGGTCTTGTACTTGTTGGCCCAGAAGCGGATGGGCTGGGAGGCCTCGTCCAGGTAGGGGTGCTGGGTCGTCATGGTGGCGTACAGGCCGTTCATGGCCGGGCCGCCGAGCTTGTGGATGAGGTCGGTGTAAGCCGCCTGCGAGCCGAAGAAGGTGGGGTTGTAGTCCAGCTTGCGCGCCGTGGCGATGGTGCCGATGGTCTCGCGGATGATGGTGCCGAGCACGATGAAGTCGCAGTTGGCGGACTTCATCTTCGCCACCTGCGAGGAGAAGTCGGTGGCGCCGCGCTTGAACGAGGTCTTCTCGACCATCTGCAGGTTGACCGCCTTGAGGCCTTCTTCGGCGCCGCGCAGCACCTCCAGGCCGAACTCGTCGTCCTGGTAGATGGCGCAGACCGCCTTGGGCTTCTTCTCCTGCACCATGCGGGGCAGGAAGGTGCGCATCTGCTCGTAGTACGGGCCGATGTTGGCGAACTTGAGCCGGTGGAAGGGCTCGTACATCTCGCGCGCGGCCGTCACGGGCAGGAAGTTGATGACGTTCTTCTGGAACTGCACCGGCATGGCGGCCATGTTCTGCGCGGTGCCGATGTGGGCCACCATGGCGAAGATCTTGTCCTGGTTGACCAGCTTCTGCGCCGCGAGCACGGCGTTGCGCGGGTCGTACTTGGAGTCCTCGACGAGCAGCCGGATCTTGCGGCCGTTGATGCCGCCCTGCTCGTTGATCTCGTCCACCCGCAGCACCATGCCCAGCCGCACGGACTTGCCGAAGCCGGCCAGCGGGCCGGAGAGGTCCTGGATGGAGCCGAGGACGATCTCGTCCTTGCTCACGCCCTGCGACTGGGCCAGGGCGGCGCTGGCCGACAGCGCCAGCGCGAAAGCGGTCAGGGTGTTGCGGGTCTTCACGGCGCGGGTCTCCTCGGGTGGTGCCGCGCGGGGCGGCGTCAGTGGTACATGGCCTCGATCTGCTCGGCGTACTTCTTCTGCACGAGCTTGCGCTTGAGCTTCATGGTCGGCGTGAGCTCTTCGTCCTCGGCGGTGAGCTGGGTGTCGAGCAGCCAGAACTTCTTGATCTGCTCGACGCGCGCGAACTTGCGGTTGGTGGCGTCGATGAGCCCCTGGATGAGCTGCTGCACCTCGGCCGTTCGCGTGAGGCTGGCGTAGTTGGAGAAGGGCACGTCGTTGTCCTGCGCGAACTTCTCGACGTTCTCCTGGTCGATCATGATGATCACCGTGAGGTAGGGGCGCTGATCGCCGATGACGACCGCGTCGGTGACGTAGGGCGAGAACTTCAGCTCGTTCTCGATCTCGCTGGGCGTGATGTTCTTGCCGCCGGCCGTGATGATGATGTCCTTCATGCGGTCGGTGATGCGGAAGAAGCCTTCCTCGTCCACCACGCCCACGTCGCCGGTGTGCAGCCAGCCCTCGGCGTCGATGGTCTCGGCGGTTTTCTCGGGCAGGTTGAGGTAGCCCATGAAGACGTTGGGCCCGCGCACCAGGATCTCGCCGGTGGCGGCGTCGAGCCGGACCTCGTTGTACTGCGCCGCCGGGCCGATGCTGCCGGGCTTGATGCGCTGCGCCGGCACGCCGGTGGAGGCGCCGCAGGTCTCCGTCATGCCCCAGACCTCGAGCATGGGCACGCCCAGCGCGAGGTACCAGCGCACCAGGTCGGGTGAGATGGGCGCCGCGCCCGTGACGAGGAAGCGCGAGCGGTGGATGCCGATGAGCTTGCGCACGTTGTCGAGCACCAGCAGGCGCGCGAGCCGAAAGCGCAGCTTGAGGCCACCCGGCACGGCCTCGCCCTTGAGCACGTGATCGGCCACGCGCTGGCCGACGCCGATGGCCCAGGCGTAGGCGGCCTGCTGCAGCCGGCTCGCTTCCTTCAGGGCGATCATCACGCCCGAGTAGAACTTCTCCCACACGCGCGGCACGGCGGTGAAGACCGTGGGCGCGATCTCGCGCACGTTCTCGGGCACGGTCTCGGGGTTCTCGACGAAGTTCAGCCGCGCGCCGGTGTAGAGCGAGAAGTACTCGCCGCCCATGCGCTCGGCGATGTGGCACAGCGGCAGGAAGCACATGCACTCGTCGCTGTCGTAGCGCGGCAGGATGGCGTTGTAGCCGCGCACGGTGTAGACGAGGCCTTTGTGCGAGTGCATGGCACCCTTGGGCTTGCCCGTGGTGCCCGAGGTGTAGACCAGGATGGCGAGGTCGTCCGGGCCCACGCCGGCCACGCGCTGTTCCAGCATCTGCGGGTGCTGCGCCAGGTGGTTGCGGCCCAGGGCGCGCAGGGCGTCCAGACTGATCACCTGGTCGTCGTGGAAGTCGCGCAGGCCTTCCATGTCGACCACCACGATCTTGCGCAGCAGTGGCAGCTGGGCGCGCACGGCCAGGGCCTTGTCGAGCTGCTCCTCGTCCTCCACGAACAGCACGGTGGTGCGCGAGTCCTCGCAGAGGTAGTGCACCTGCTCGGGCGCGTCCGTGGGGTAGATGCCGTTGGCCACGCCGCCCGCGCTCAGCACGGCCAGGTCGGCCAGCACCCACTCGATGGTGGTGTTGGACAGGATGGACGCGGTTTCCTTGGGCGCGAAGCCCAGGGCCATGAGGCCGTGGGCGATCTCGCGCACGGCCTGGCCGGTCTGCGTCCAGGTCCAGCTGCGCCACAGGCCCAGGTCCTTCTGGCGCATCCACACGTTCGGGCCGCGCGCGCGCACGGCGTTCCAGAACATCGCGGGAATGGTGTCGCCGTCCAGCACGCTGGCCGTCTGGGGCTGGATGTGGGAGAGGTCCCAGAGGTAGCTCATGTCGTGTCCCCTTCGTCGCCGCTCAGCGCCAGTTCTTCTTCTTCTTCCAGCGGCGGTCGGCGCGCACGCCGGCTTCTTTCATGCCGAGGTAGAACTCCTTGATGTCGTCCTTCTCGCGCAGGTGGGCGCAGGTGTCTTCCATCACGATCCGTCCGTTCTCCAGCACGTAGCCGTAGTCGGAGGCGTTGAGCGCCATGTTGGCGTTCTGCTCCACCAGCAGGATGGTGGTGCCGCGCTCGCGGTTGATGCGCACCACGATCTCGAAGATCTCCTTGGTGAGCTTGGGCGACAGGCCCAGGCTGGGCTCGTCGAGCAGCACCAGATCGGGGTTGGCCATGAGCGCCCGGCTGATGGCCAGCATCTGCTGCTGGCCGCCCGAGAGCAGGCCGGCGTCCTGCGCGGCGCGCTCCTTCAGGATGGGGAAGTAGCCGAAGACCATTTCCATGTCGCGCGCCACGCCGTCGCGGTCCTTGCGGGTGTAAGCGCCCATCAGCAGGTTGTCGCGCACGCTCAGCAGCGGGAACACCTCGCGCCCCTCGGGCACGTGCAGCAGGCCTTGCTGAACGATCAGCGCCGGGTCCTGCGCGGTGATGTCCTGGCCCTTGAATTCCACCGTGCCCTTGCGCGGGTCGATGATGCCGCTGATGGTCTTGAGGATGGTGGTCTTGCCCGCGCCGTTGCTGCCCAGCACGGTGGCGATCTCGCCGCGGCGCACCTGCAGGCTCACGCCGCGGATGGCCTTGATGGGCCCGTAGGCGCTCTCCACGTTGGACAGCTTGAGAACCGGCGCGTCGCTGGTGGGCACGCTCATGACGTCACCTTGTGGTTCTCGCGGCGCAGGCTGGACACGTCGTCCACGCTGCCCAGGTAGGCCTCGATCACGCCCGGGTGGCTCTGCACCTCGGCCGGCGTGCCGGTGGCGAGTTCCGTGCCCATGCTCATGGCCAGCACGCGGTCGGACACCTTGGACACCAGGCTCATGTCGTGCTCGACCATCAGCACCGTGATGCCGAGCTCGTTCTTGATGTCGGTGATCCAGAAGGCCATGTCCTCGGTCTCTTCCACGTTCAGGCCGGAGGAGGGCTCGTCCAGCAGCAGCAGGCGCGGCTCGGTGCACAGGGCGCGCGCCAGCTCCACCACCTTGCGCACGCCGTAGGGCAGGCCGGCCACCAGGCTCTCGCGGTGGTGCTGCAGGTCCAGCAGGTCGATCACCTGCTCGGCCTTCTCGCGCGCCTCGACCTCGGCCGCGCGGGTCTTGCCGGTGAAGAAGATCTCGCTCCACAGGCCGGTGCGGCGGTGCGTGTGGCGCCCGATCAGCAGGTTCTGCAGCACGGTGGCGTGCTCGAACAGCTCGATGTTCTGGAAGGTGCGCGCGATGCCCAGGCGGGCGATGCTGTGCGGCGCCTGGTCCGTCAGGCGCACCGGGCCGGCGGGACCGTCGTAGTCGATGCCGCCGGTGGTGGGCGTGTAGATGCGGCTGATGAGGTTGAACACCGTGGTCTTGCCCGCGCCGTTGGGGCCGATCAGGGTGAAGACCTCGCCCTTCTTCACGTCGAAGCTGACGTTGTTGACCGCCAGCACGCCGCCGAAGCGCACGCTGAGGTTCTTGGCGGAGAGAAGCACATTGCTCATACGGTTCTTCTTGCCGACAACGCAACGCGCGCAGGCGCGGAATCGGGAGGTGCCGCGGAACCGGCTTTGCCGGGCCGCGGGCGCCGCCCCCTTGAGGGGGGAAGCGCCGAAGGCGCTGCGGGGGTGGTCCTCATTTCAGGCGGTCCGACTTTTGGAACGACTTCTGCCGCTTGAACATGCCCTGGCGGTAGAACGGGAAGAGCTGGAAGTAGGCGCGCACCTTGAGCCAGCGCCCGTACAGCCCCATGGGCTCGAACAGCACGAAGGCGATCAGCACCGCGCCGTAGACCGCACCCTGCAGGCCGGCGGACTGGCCGATGGCCTCGGGCAGGGTGTCCTTGCCCAGCGCGATGAGCTGCGGCATGACGATGAGGAAGATGGCGCCGAGGAAAGCGCCGTGGATGGAGCCCAGCCCGCCGATCACCACCATGAGCAGCAGGTCGATCGACTGGATGATGGAGAACTGCTCGGGCGATAGGAACTGGATCTTGTGCGCGTAGAGCGCGCCGCCCAGGCCCGCCAGCGCGGCCGACAGCGCGAAGGACAGGGTCTTGTAGCGCGCCAGGTGGATGCCCATGCTCTGGGCCGATATCTCCGAGTCGCGGATGGCGACGAAGGCGCGGCCGGTGGAGGAACGCATCAGGTTCACGATCGCCAGGGTGCTGAGCACGCACACCACCAGGCAGAGGAAGTAGAACTCGTTGGTGGAGTCCAGCGCCCAGTCGAAGAGCTGGGGCGGGTTGACCATCAGGCCCTTGTTGCCACCGGTGACCGACTCCCAGCGCGCGATGCCTTCTTCCACGATGAAGCCGAAGGCCAGCGTGGCCATGCCCAGGTAGATGCCCTTGACGCGCAGCGCCGGCAGGCCCACCACCACGCCCACCGCCGCCGCCAGCAGGCCCGCGCAGGCCAGGGCGATGGGGAAAGGCACGCCCGCGTTGACCAGGGCGGCCTGCGTGTACGCGCCCACGCCCAGGAAGGCCGCGTGGCCGAGCGAGAACAGGCCGGTGAAGCCGGCCAGCAGCATCAGCCCCAGGCCCACGATGCCGTAGATCAGCACGAAGGTGAGCTGCGCCAGCCAGTACTCGTCGATCACCCAGGGCGCGGCCAGCAGGAACAGGCACAGCAGGCCGTACCAGAACACGTGGCCGCCGTGCTTGGCGAGCCGGATGTCCTGGTCGTAGTTCGTCTTGAAGAGGAATCGCATCGTTCGGCCTCAGACTTTCTTGCGCAGCTTCTCGCCGAACAGCCCGTTGGGCTTGAGCACCAGCATGATCAGCACCACGAGGTAGGGCGCGATGTCCTTGAAACCCTCGGGCAGGTAGAAGCCCGCGATGGCCTCGACGATGCCGATGATGAGTCCGCCCACGATGGCGCCGGGCAGGCTGCCGAAGCCGCCCACCACCGCCGCCGGGAAGGCCTTGAGGCCGATGAAGCCCATGTTGGCGTGCACGAAGGTGATGGGCGCCAGCAGCAGGCCCGCGATGGCCGCCACGCCCGCCGCCAGGCCCCACACCAGGCCGTTGAGGCGCTTGACCGGAATGCCCATGTAGTAGGCCGCCAGCTGGTTCTGCGACGAGGCCTGCATGGCGACGCCCAGCTTGCTGTAGCGGAACATGGCGAACAGCAGCGCGCACAGCACGGCGGTGGCGCCGATCACCACGATCTGCTCGGCCGAGATGACCAGCGTGCCCAGCTTGAGCACCTGGCCCGCGTAGGGCACCGGCAGGGTGTGTGTCTCGGTGCCGATGTTGGGGATCATGGTGATGAGCCCGCGCAGCAGGTAGCCCACCCCGATGGTGAGCATGACGATGGAGAAGGCGGGTTGCCCCAGGATGGGGCGGATCACCAGGCGCTCGAGCACGATGCCGAACAGGCCCATGCCCACGACGGCGGCGACGACGGACAGCCAGAACGGGAAACCCAGCAGCGTCATGGTGAGCAGGCCGCCGAAGGCGCCCACCATCATGAGGTCGCCCTGCGCGAAGCTCACGGTCTCGGTCGCCTTGTAAATGAGCACGAAGCCCAGCGCGATGAGGCCGTAGATGCATCCCTGGGCCGCCCCGCTGATCAGCAGTTGCAGCAGTTGCACGGAACCGTCTCCTGTCTTGTATTGCCCCGGGGCTGGTGCGCAGCTTGCTGCAAGCTTGGGAGCGGGCCGCACCGCAGGGGTCGAAGATTTATAGCTGTCCTCCCCGGGACTGCCGCTAGGGGTTCTCCCCCATCGGCAGTCGCGCAGGCGCCATGAAGATGACAACCACCCCGCCGCGCTTCGCGCGACCCCTCAAGGGGCGGCACCTGAGGCGCGGCAAAGCCGGTTCCTCGGCGCCTCTGGATGGCACCCGGTTCACGAACATCTTTTATGAAATCAGTCCGCATCGGCGCCGGCCTGGGCTTCTACGGCGACGCCTGGGAGCCCATCGCCGCGAGCATCGAACGCGGTGGCGTGCAGTTCATCGCCAGCGACCATCTGGCCGAACTCACGCTCGCCATCCTGCAGAAGGACCGCCAGCGCGACCCCGGCCTGGGCTACGCGCGCGACGTGGTGCCGCTGCTGCTGCGCCTGTGGCCGCTGATGCAGCGCCAGGGCGTGCGCTTCGTCTGCAACGCCGGCGGCCTGAACCCGCAGGGCGCGGCGCAGGCGGTGCTGGCCGCCTTCGCCGCCAAGGGCCTGAAGGCGCGCGTGGCGGTGGTCAGCGGCGACGACGTGCTGCCGCGCCTGGCCGACCCGGCCGGCGGCGCCTTCGAGCACCTGTTCACCGGCGCGCCGGTGGCGTCGGTGCGGGAGCGGCTGGTGTTCGCCAACGCCTACCTGGGCGCCGCGCCCATCGTGCGCGCGCTGGACGGGGGCGCGCAGATCGTCATCACCGGCCGGGTGGCGGACGCGGCGCTGTTCCTGGGCCCGATCGCGCACGCGCACGGCTGGCGCCTGGACGGCGCGCGCGAGGGCGAGGGCGAGACGCTCGACCGCCTGGCGCAGGGCCTCACCGTGGGCCACCTGCTGGAGTGCTCGGGGCAGGGCAGCGGCGGCAACTTCGGCGCGCAGGGCCATTGGCAGTCCATTCCCGATCTGGCGCACATCGGCTACCCCATCGCCGAGGTCTGGGCCGATGGCCGCGCGCTCATCACCAAGGCGCCGGGCACCGGCGGGCGGGTGAACTTCGACACCGTGCGCCAGCAGCTGCTGTACGAGGTGCACGACCCGCACGCCTACCACAGCCCCGACGTGGTGCTGGACATGAGCGGTATCCACCTGGAAGACCTCGGGCAGGACCGCGTGCGGCTGACCGGCGCGCGTGGCCGCGCGCCCAGCGAGCGGCTGAAGGTGGTGGCGGGTTTCCGCGACGGCTACAAGGCCGAGGTGACCTGGGGCTTCTCCTGGCCCGACGCCTGGGACAAGTCGCAGCAGGCGCAGGCGACCATCCGCGCCCAGCTGAAGGAGCGGCGCGTGCCGCACGACGAGCTGTACGTGGAGTACCCCGGCCTGAACTCCGCCCATGGGCCGCTGGCGCCGCTGCCGGCGGTGGACGCGCTCAACCAGCTCAACGAAATCTGGACGCGGCTGGTGCTGCGCACGCCCGAGAAGGCCGCGGCCGAGGGCTTCGGGCGCCTGTTCCCCTGGATGGGTCTCAGCGGCCCGGCCTACACCTGCGGCTTCACCGGGCTGCACAACGTGAGCGAGCTGCTGGGCATTTGGCCCACGCTGGTGGACCGGGGCGAGGTGGAGGCGGGTGTCCAGGTGGCGTTCATGGGAGAAGCCGCATGAGCCGGGTCCGCATTCCGCTGGCGCGCATCGCCCACGCGCGCAGCGGCGACAAAGCCGATTGGGTGGACTTTGGCCTGTTCGCCTGGAACCCGGCGGGCTACGCCCTGCTGGCGCGGGAGGTCACGGCCGAACGCGTGCGCGCGCACTTCGCGCCTTGGCTGCCGGGCGCGGTGGAGGCCTGGGCGCTGCCGAACATCCTGGCGCTCAAGTTCGTGCTGAAGGGGGCGCTGCAGGGCGGCGGCGCCCGCAACCTGCGCCTGGACAACCTGGGCAAGGCCATGGCGGCGGCGCTGCTGCGGCTGGAGATCGAGGTGGAGGCGGCCGAACTGGAAGCCGCCTTGCAGCAGCCGCGCGTGGGCTGGTGGGGCGAGGCATGACCCCCACGCTCCACCGCTGCGCGGGTCGCTGCCCCCCGAGGGGGCTGATCCGGCTTGGGGCGGCCCGGCGCCGGATCGCATGACCGTCCGCCTCGAATCCCTCGACGACGGCATCCGCGTCGTCACCCTGGACCGCCCCGAGGTGCGCAACGCGGTGGACAGCGCCACCGCGCGCGAACTGCACGCGGCCTTCCTGGCCTTCGAGGACGACGCCGCGGCACGGGTCGCGGTCTTTCACGGCGCGCACGGCCACTTCTGCGCCGGCTGGGACCTGCAGTTCGGCGCGCGCGCCGCGCGGGCCGGCGAGGGCGGTGCCCTGGCCGATCTGGACTTCGACAGCGCCGACGCGCGCGCCCTCGGCCCCATGGGACCCTCGCGCCTGCGCCTGTCCAAGCCCGTGATCGCCGCCGTGAGCGGCGCGGCCGTGGCCGGTGGCATGGAGCTGGCGCTGTGGTGCGACCTGCGCGTGATGGAGGCCGACGCCTACTTCGGCGTCTACTGCCGCCGCTTCGGCGTGCCGCTGATCGATGGCGGCACCGTGCGCCTGCCGCGCCTGATCGGCATGGGTCACGCCATGGACCTGATCCTGACCGGCCGCAAGGTCGAGGCCGACGAGGCCTTGCGCATCGGCCTGGCCAACCGGGTGGTGCCGAGCGGCCAGGCGCGCGAGGCGGCCATCGCGCTGGCGCGCCAGCTCGCGGGCTTCCCGCAGGCCACGATGCTCGCGGACCGCGAGAGCGCCTACGCGCAGTGGGACCTGCCCCTGGGCGAGGCCCTGCAGCAGGAATGGCGGCGCGGCCAGGCGCGCATCCCCGACGCGCTGGAAGGCGCGCAGCGCTTCGCGGCGGGCGAAGGGCGCCACGGCCGGTTCTGACCCGCGGCCCGGGCGCGGCCGCCCGGTCGGGGACAATGCCGCCATGCACCTGGCTTCGTTTTCCTGGCGCCGCCGCCACTGGCTGCTCGCCCTGGGCGCCTGGCCCTGGTGGCTGGACCCCGCCGCGGCCGCCACCTGGGTCGAGGCCGGCAGCGGCCAGGCCTGGAACGAGCCGCTGGCCCGCCAGGCCCTGGCCCTGCTGGCCGGCGCGGGGGCGAACGGCCTCGATCCGGGCGATTACCAGGCCGAGGCGCTCCAGCGGCAGCTGGGCGAGGCGCTGGCCCGCCCGGACGGGGCGGCCGGCGCCCGGTTCGCCACCGAGTTGGGCGCCGCCATGCGCCGCTACCTGCACGACCTGGCCTTCGGCCGCGTCGATCCCCGCGCCGTGCACCAGCGCTTCAGCGTGGCGCCGAGGGCCTTCGACCCGGCGAAGGCGCTGGCCGACGCCCTGGCCCAGGGACGGCTCGACGCGGCGGTGCGGGCGGCGGTTCCCCCGCTGCCAATCTATGGCCAGCTGCAGAAGGTCCTGCGCGACATGGACGCGCTGGCCGGCCACCCCGCCTGGTCGCGGCGCCTGCCGCCCTTGCCGCGGCCGGCGGGTGCGCGCTCGCCCAAACTCGAACCGGGCGGCAGCTGGGCGGGCCTGCCCGCGATGGCCCAGCGCCTGGCGTTGCTGGGCGACCTGGCTGGCGGCGCGCCGCTGTCCGACCGCCTCGATGGCGCCGCGCTCGAGGCCCTGCGGGCCTTCCAGCGGCGCCATGGCCTGACGGACGATGGCGTGCTCGGCGCCGCCACGCTGGCGGCCTTGGAGGTGCCGCCAGCGGCGCGCGCGCGCCAGACGGCGCTGACCCTGGAGCGCCTGCGCTGGACACCCCTGCTGCAAGGGCCGCGCATGATCGTGGTCAACATCCCCGAGTACGTGCTGCGCGCCTACGAAGTGGTGGACGGCCGCATCGAGGTGCGCCTGAGCATGCGCGTGATCGTGGGCAAGGCCGTGGGCCACGAGACCCCGCTGTTCGACGAACGCCTGCGCAGCATCGAGTTCAGCCCTTACTGGAACGTGCCGCCATCGATCGCGCGCCAGGAGACGGTGCCGCGCCTGCGCCGCGACCCGGGCCATTGGGTGCGCCAGGGCTTCGAGTTCGTCGGCGGCGACGGCAGCGTGGACACCGTGCTGAGCCCGGCCAAGCTCGACGCGGTGCTGGCCGGCCGGCTGCGCATCCGCCAGCGCCCGGGGCCGGCCAATGCGCTGGGCGACATCAAGTTTGTCTTCCCCAACCGCGACAACATCTACCTTCACCACACGCCCTCGGTCGGCCTGTTCGCGCGCGAACGGCGCGACTTCAGCCACGGCTGCATCCGCGTGGAGGACCCGGTGGCGCTGGCGCGCTTCGTGATGGCGGGCATGCCCGGCTGGGACGAAGCGCGCATCCGCGAGCAGATGGCCGCCGGCACGTCCACCCACGTCGCCCTGCGCGACCCGCTGCCGGTGCTCATCGCCTACGGCACGGTGCTCGTCAAGCAGGGCCGCCCCCACTTCTTCGCCGACGTGTATGGTCACGACGCGCGGCTGCAGGCCGCCCTCGACGCCCGCCCCCGGCCCCAACCGCAGCCATCCCGATGAACGACCGTCCCTTCTTCCCTGCCTCTCGCCGCCGTTTCCTGCGCCAAGGCCTGGGCGCCGCGGTGGCCGCGCCGCTGCTCGCCCTGCCCCGGCACGTGTGGGCCGCGCCCCAGCGCGCGCTGGCCTTCGACCACCTGCACACGCACGAGCGCATCGACCTGGTCTACGCCACGGGTGCCGACTACCTGCCCGAGGCCCTGGGCCGGCTCGACCATTTCCTGCGCGACCACTACTCGGGCGATGTCGGCCACATCGACCCCGGCCTGCACGACGTGCTGCACGCCCTGCGCCGGGTGCTGGGCACCGAGCGGCCGTACCAGGTGGTATCGGGCTACCGCTCGCCGCTCACCAACGCACACCTCAAGGCCACGCGGGGCGGCGGTGTGGCCACCCGCAGCCTGCACATGGACGGGCGCGCCATCGACGTGCGCCTGCCCGGCGTGCCGCTGGCCGACCTGCGCGATGCCGCGCTGTCGCTGCAGGCCGGCGGCGTGGGCTTCTACCCACGCGAGCAGTTCGTGCACATCGACACCGGGCGCGTGCGCCGCTGGGGCGGCTGAGCGCCCCCGCCCGCGCTCAGGCCGGCGCCGTCCAGGCCGACTTGGCGTCGGCGGGAATCGGCCGGGGCCGGCCCTCCAGGTCGATGGCGACATAAGTCAGGCTGGCCTCGGTCACCTTCAGGTACTGGCCCTGCGAGGAAATGCGCTCGGCGAACACCTCCACCATCACGGTGATGGAGGTGCGCCCGATGCGCGTGACCTGCGAATAGAAGCTGAGGATGTCGCCCACGCGCACCGGCTGCTTGAAGATGAACTGGTTCACCGCCACCGTGGCCATGCGCCCACGCACGAAGCGCGCCGGCAGCACAGCGCCGGCCAGGTCGACCTGGGCCATGACCCAGCCGCCGAAGATGTCGCCGTTGGCGTTGCAGTCCGCCGGCATGGGGATCACCTTGAGCACCAGTTCGCGGTGGTCCGAGGGCAAAGAGGGCAAAGGCGCGTGGGCGGCGCTTGAATCGGTGGGCATGGGCACAATCTCCGGCTGACTCCCACGATTGTCTTGCATGCGTCCCGATACCCCCACCCAAGGCCGTGTGGCCTTGCCGTCCGCGCCCGGCGAGTCCGCCGCGGCGCCCGCCCGCCGCTCCGACTGGGCCACCCTGCGGCGCCTGCTGCCCTACCTGTGGCAATACAAATGGCGCGTGATCGCCGCGCTGGCCTTCATGGTGGCGGCCAAGCTCGCCAACGTGGGCGTGCCGGTGCTGCTCAAGCAGCTGGTGGACGCCATGAACATCCCGCCGGGCAGCGCCCAGGCCCTGCTGGTGGTGCCGCTGGGCCTGTTGCTGGCCTACGGCGGCCTGCGCCTGTGCACCAGCCTGTTCACCGAGCTGCGTGAACTCGTCTTCGCCAAGGCCACCGAGGGTGCCACGCGCCACATCGCGCTGCAGGTGTTCGGCCACCTGCACAGCCTGAGCCTGCGTTTCCACCTGGAGCGCCAGACCGGCGGCATGACGCGCGACATCGAGCGCGGCACGCGCGGCGTGCAATCGCTGATCTCGTACTCGCTCTACAGCATCGTGCCCACGCTGATCGAGGTGGCGCTGGTGCTCACGCTGCTGGGCACGCAGTTCGACATGGGCTACGTGTGGATCACGCTGGCGGCCCTGGTGCTGTACGTCGGCTTCACCGTGGTGGTGACCGAGTGGCGCACCCAGTTTCGCCGCCGCATGAACGAACTGGAATCGGCCGGCCAGACGCGCGCCATCGATTCGCTGCTGAACTACGAAACGGTCAAGTACTTCAACAACGAACACTACGAGGCCACGCGCTACGACGAGGCCCTGCAGAAGCTGCGCCGCGCGCGCCTGGTGAGCCAGCGCACGCTGTCGCTGCTGAACGCGGGACAGCAGCTGGTCATTGCGGTGGCGCTGGTGTTCATGCTGTGGCGCGCCACGAACGGCGTGGTGGCCGGCAAGCTCACGCTGGGCGACCTCGTGATGATCAACGCCTTCATGATCCAGCTCTACATCCCGCTGGGTTTCCTGGGCGTGCTCTACCGCGAGATCAAGCAGAGCCTGACCGACCTGGAGAAGATGTTCTCGCTGCTCGAGAAGGAGCGCGAGGTGGCCGACGCGCCCGGCGCGAAGCCGCTCGTGCTCGACGGGCCGCCCACCGTGCGCTTCGAGAACGTGCATTTCTCCTACGAGCCCGCGCGCGAGATCCTGCACGGCCTGAGCTTTGACATCCCGGCCGGCAAGACGGTGGCGGTGGTGGGCCCCTCGGGTTCGGGCAAAAGCACGCTGGCGCGCCTGCTCTACCGCTTCTACGACACCAGCAACCGGGCCAATGGGGAAGGCCGCATCACGATCAACGGCCAGGACATCGCCGAGGTCACGCAGTCCAGCGTGCGCGAGGCCATCGGCATCGTTCCGCAGGACACGGTGCTCTTCAACGACACCATCGAATACAACATCCTCTACGGCCGGCCCGAGGCCGGGCACGAGGCGGCGGTGGCGGCGGCCGAGGCGGCGCACATCCGTGGCTTCATCGAGCGCTTGCCCCAGGGCTGGCGCACCATGGTGGGCGAGCGCGGGCTCAAGCTGTCGGGCGGCGAGAAGCAGCGCGTGGCGATCGCCCGCACCCTGCTGAAGAACCCGCCGATCATGATCTTCGACGAGGCGACCAGCGCGCTGGACTCGGCCAACGAGCGGGCGATCCAGGCGGAACTGCGCCAGGCCGCGCGCCACAAAACCGCGCTCGTCATCGCGCACCGCCTGTCCACGGTGGTCGACGCCCACGAAATCCTGGTGCTGGAGAACGGCCGGATCGTCGAACGCGGGCGCCACGCCGACCTGGTGGCGCGGGGCGGCGCCTACGCCCGGATGTGGGCGCTGCAGCAAGCCGGCAACGACTGAGCCCCGGATCGAGAAAACCCCAGCGGGTGTCGGCCCGCCACACCACCATAATCGCGCGCCATGGAAACCAAGTGGCTGGAAGACTTCGTCAGTCTTGCCGAGACCCGCAGCTTCAGCCGTTCGGCCCAGCTGCGGCACGTCACCCAGCCGGCGTTTTCCCGCCGCATCCAGTCGCTGGAGGCCTGGGCCGGCACCGACCTCGTCGATCGCTCCTCCTACCCCACGCGGCTCACGCCGGCCGGCCAGACCCTGTACGAGCAGGCGCTGGACCTGCTGCAGACCCTCAACACCACGCGCGCCATGCTGCGCGCGCACACGGCGGCGGCGCAGGACGTCATCGAGTTCGCCGTGCCGCACACCCTGGCCTTCACCTTTTTCCCGCAATGGCTGTCCGGCCTGCGCGAGACGGTCGGCCCGGTGAAAAGCCGGCTGATCGCGCTCAACGTGCACGACGCCGTCATGCGCCTGGTGGAGGGCAGCTGCGACCTGTTGATCGCGTACCACCACGCGGCGCACCCCATCCAGCTGGACACCTCGCGCTATGAGATGTTGCCCCTGGGCACCGAGGTGCTGGCGCCCTACAGCCGACCCAACGCCCAGGGCGGGCCGCTGTACGCGCTGCCCTCGCCCGGTGGCCAGGCGCAGCCCTTCCTGGGCTACGCGCCCGGGGCTTACCTGGGCCGCGCTGTCGAGCACCTGCTCAAGGACACCTCACTGGCCAGCCAGCTCGAGCGCGTCTATGAAACCGACATGGCCGAGGGCCTGAAGGCCATGGCCGTCGAGGGGCATGGCATCGCCTTCCTGCCCGCCAGCGCGGTGCGCAACGAGGTGGCGGGCCGGCGCCTGGTGCCGGCGGCCGACGGCCTCACGCTGACGCTGGATATCCGCCTGTACCGCACGCGCCCCATGGACACCAGCAAGGGCAAGCGGGCCGCCATCGGTTTTTGGAACCGGCTGAGCGACCTGCTCGGTTGAGGCTTCCCCCGGGTGCCGCCGATCGGGGCGGCGCTTCCGTTGGCACGTTCCTCAGAAGAAATACCGCATTCGCGGTAGCGGCCGACCCGCCGGCGCGACGTATCGTCCCGCCCTTCGTGGACGCAGGACACACCGTGAGGACGCCCGCCATGCCCCAGCCCCCCTTGTTGCTTGCCCTGCGCGCGGCGCTGGCCGCGCTGGTCCTCCTGGCGTGGGCCGGGCCCGCGCCGGCCAGCGATTCGGGTCCCGTGATCGAGCAGATCCGCGCACAGGGGCGCCTCGTGATCGGCCACCGCGAATCCTCGGTGCCGTTTTCCTACCTGGGCCCCGACAAGCGGCCCATCGGCTACGCGGTGGACGTCTGTCGCCGCCTGGCCGCCGCCGTGCAGGCCCGGCTGGCGCTGCCGGCCTTGCCGATCGAGTACCTGCAGCTCACCCCGGCCAACCGCATCGAGATGATCGAGACCGGCAAGGCCCAGCTGGAATGCGGTTCCACCACCAACAACGCGCAACGGCGCGAGAAGGTGGCCTTCACCATTCCCCACTTCATCACCGGCGCGCGCATGCTGGTCAAGGCGAACAGCGGCATCGACCGCATCGACCAGCCCGAGGTCAAGCGCGTGGCCGTGACCCGCAACACCACGCCGCTGGCCGCGGTGCGGCGCATCCAGGCCGAGCGGGGCCTGCGCTTCGAGATCGTCGAGACCGAGGACCACGAGAAAGCCGTGCAGATGGTGGAGCGCGGCGAGGCGCAGGCCTTCGTGATGGACGACGTGCTGCTCTATGGACTGGCGTCCACCCGGCCCGACCCCAAGGCGCTCAAGGTGGTGGGCCGCTTCATCACCACCGAGCCGCTGGCCATCATGCTGCCCAAGGGCGATCCGGCGTTCAAGAAAATCATCGACGATGAAATGCGCCGCCTGATCTATAGCCACGAAATCCACGCCATCTACCAGCGCTGGTTCGAGCAGCCGATCCCGCCGAACAACCTGCCGATGAACCTGCCCATCAGCTACCTGCTGCGCGACTTCTGGAAGTACCCCACCGACCAGGTGCCCTGAGGCCGGCCGAAGCCATCCGTGGTGGCTGCGACAATCGCGGCACCATGAGCGCCGCCACCCCCGACTCCCTGACCCTCACCCGCCCCGACGACTGGCACCTGCACGTGCGCGATGGCATCGCCCTGCAGGCCGTGGTGCCCCACACCGCCGCCCAGTTCGGCCGCGCGATCATCATGCCCAACCTCAAGCCGCCGGTGACCACGGCGGCGCAGGCGCAGGCCTACCGCGAGCGCATCCTGGCGGCCGTGCCCGCCGGCGTGGCCTTCGAGCCGCTGATGACGCTCTACCTCACCGACAACCTGCCGCCCGAGGAAATCGCGCGCGCCCGGGCGGCCGGTGTCGTGGCCCTCAAGCTGTACCCCGCCGGCGCCACCACCAACAGCGACGCGGGCGTGACCGACATCCGCAAGACCCACAAGACCCTGGAGGCCATGCAGCGCGAAGGCCTCAAGCTGCTGGTGCATGGCGAGGTCACGTCCGCCGACATCGACCTGTTCGACCGCGAGGCGGTGTTCATCGACCAGG
>NZ_MKSS01000191.1:0-12199 GCF_001897365.1 Hydrogenophaga sp. 70-12 | reverse complement strand
CCGACCAGCGTGATCAGCGACAGCAGCAGCACCACCGGCACGAACACCGCGCTCACGCGGTCCACGATGCGCTGGATGGGCGCTTTCTTCGCCTGGGCCGACTCCACCATGCGCACGATGCGCGACAGCGTGGATTCGGCGCCGACGGCGGTGGTCTGGATCTCCAGCAGGCCTTCGGCGTTCACCGCGCCGCCGGTCACCTTGTCGCCGGGGTGCTTGGCGATCGGCAGGCTCTCGCCCGTGATGAGGGATTCGTCCACCTGGCTCGCGCCGCTGAGCACGGTGCCGTCCACCGGCACCCGCTCGCCGGGGCGCACGATCACCACGTCGCCCACCTTCACGCGGGCCAGCGGCAGGTCCACGTCGCCCTGGGGCGTGCGCACGCGCGCGATCTCGGGCTTGAGCGCGTTGAGCGCCGCGATGGCGGCCGTGGTCTGGCGCTTGGCACGCGCCTCCAGCCATTTGCCCAGCAGCACCAGGGTGATGACCACCGCCGAGGCCTCGAAATACAGGTGCGGCGCGCCATGCGCCTGGTGGCGCAGCAGCAGGTAGACGCTCAGGCCATAGCCCGCGCTGGTACCCAGTGCGACCAGCAGATCCATGTTGCCGGTGCCCGCGCGCACGGCCTTCCAGCCGGCACGGTAGAAGCGTGCGCCCAGCCAGAACTGCACCGGCGTGGCCAGGGCCAGCTGCAGCCAGCCGTTGAGCGTCCAGTCGCTGCCGGATAGCATGGCCACCATGGGCAGCACCAGCGGCAGCGACAGCAGCGCGGCCAGGGCCACGGGCCACCAGGGCTCGCCACCACCCTTGTGGGCACCGGGCGCGGCCGGCGCCTGCTCGTCGTGGGGCAGGGCGGTGTAGCCGGCCTTCTCGACGGCGGCCATCAACTGGGCCGCCGTGGTGCCGGTGGCGCGCACGCTGGCGCGCTCGGTCGCCAGGTTGACCTCGGCCTCGCTCACGCCGGGCACGGCCTTCAGGGCCTTTTCGACGCGGCCGACGCAGGAGGCGCAGGTCATGCCCTCGATCTCGAATTCGAATTGCTGCGCGCCCACCTGGTAGCCGGCCTTCTCGACGGCCGCGACCAGTTGGCTGGCGGCCGCCGGCGCGGCGGCACTGACCGAGGCGGTCTCGGTGGCGAGGTTGACGCTGACCTCGTTCACGCCAGGCACGGCCTTCAGGGCCTTCTCGACCCGGCCCACGCAGGAGGCGCAGGTCATGCCCTCGATGGGCAGGCGGTACTCGGTCAGGGGCGGTGCAAGGGAGTTCATGGCGGTCTTCCAGATGAATTGACGTGGAAACCCGATGCTCAGGCCTGACATGGTGTCAAGGTCAAGCCTGTCCACGACGGGCCGTCGCCGCTTGACCTTGCCACCGTGGCAAGGCCTATCGTGAAGCCTTCATCCACTTTCACGGAGATTGTCGTGCACGAATTCCAACTGCCCTCCATGACCTGCGGCCACTGCGCGGCCCGCGTCAACCGGGCGCTGAAACAGGCCGACCCCGCCTGCGCCGTCGAAGTCGACATGGCGCAGCGCAGGGTCGTGGTCAATAGCGACGAGGACCGCGCGGTGCTGGCCGAGGCCCTGGCCGACGCGGGCTACGCCCCGGCCTGAGCGGCGGCCGCCGAGGCCCTTGGCCGCGAAGGGCCTCGGCGTGGGTTCAAGGCTTCAGGGGCTTGATCGACTCGACCACCATCTGGCCCTTGTCCTGCACGGCGGTGAACTGCACCTTGTCGCCCACGGCGATGCCGTCCAGCATGGCCTTGTCGCGCACGACGAAGACCATGGTCATGGGCGGCATGTCCATGTTCTTGATCTCGCCGTGGCGCAGGGTGATCTTGCCGTTCTCCTGGTCGACGCGGCGGACCTCTCCCTCCGCCAGCGGATGGTTCTGCTGCATGCCCACCATGGCGCCCGAGCCCATCCTGCCGTGGTCCATGCCTTGCGCGAACGCGGGCGGGGCGAGCGAGAACAGGGCGGCGAGGGCGCTCGAGGCGAGGGCGGGGACGATCTTCTTCATGGGGTGCTCCTGAAAGGGGAATCGGACGGCCGCCGGCTCACTGGGCCGCGACCTTGATCTTGCCGACCATGCCGGCCTCGTAGTGGCCGGGCAGCAGGCAGGCGAAGTCGAACTCGCCGGCGCGGTTGAACCGCCAGACGATCTCGCCGCGCTGGCCCGGGGCCACGTGCGACATGTAGGGCTCGTCGTGCTCCATGCCGGGGAACTTCTTCATCAGGGCCGCGTGCTCGTCGAGGTCCTTCTTGGTCCCCAGCACGAACTCGTGCATCACCTGGCCCGCGTTGCGGTGCACGAAGCGGATGGTCTCCCCTTGGCGCACCTCCAGCCGGTCGGGCGTGAAGCGCATGGCATCGGTCATGCCGATCTCGATGGTGCGGCTCACGGCCTTGGCCTCGCCGGCGATGCCCCAGGGCTTCTGTTCCATCTTGACCGGCCCCGCCGGCTGGTGGTCCTCGTTGCCATGGGCCAGCGCCAGGCCGGTGATCGAGGCCAGGGAGAGCAGCAGGGCCGCGGTGCGAAACGTCATGAAAGGCTCCAGTGGTGTTGAACGGCAAAGAATGGGGAAAGGGGGGCGGGCCCGCCCAAGGGATCAGTGGTGCTTGCCGTGGCCCGGCTTCACCACGGTGGCGTCGGCCTGTCCCGGGGGCGTGGCCGCGCGCGGGGCCGCGGGCGTGGCGCCGGTCCACTCGCGGGCGACGGTGCCCGGCGGAAACGGGTAGGGCCCCGGGTCCTTGTAGTCGCCGGCCTTCTGGTCCTTGCGCACCTTGAACACGCTGAACATGCCGCCCATCTCGATGGGACCGAACTGGCCGGTACCGGTCATCATGGGCGCGGTGTTGTCCGGGAGGGGCATCTGCATCTCGCCCATGTCGGCCATGCCGCGCTCGCCCATCACCATGTAGTCGGGCACCACGCGCTGCAGCTTGTTCACCAGACCGCGGTGGTCCACGCCGATCATGGTGGGCACCGCATGGCCCATGGCGTTCATGGTGTGGTGGCTCTTGTGGCAGTGGAAGGCCCAGTCGCCTTCTTCGTCGGCGATGAGCTCGATCTGGCGCATCTGGCCCACGGCCACGTCGGTGGTCACCTCGTACCAGCGGGTGGCGGGCGGGGTGGGGCCGCCATCGGTGCCGGTCACCTGGAACTCGTGGCCGTGCAGGTGGATGGGGTGGTTGGTCATGGTGAGGTTGCCCACGCGGATGCGCACACGGTCGTTCAAGCGCACGTTGAGCGTGTCGATGCCCGGGAAGATGCGGCTGTTCCAGCCCCAGATGTTGAAGTCGGTCATGGTGTTGACCTTGGGCGTGCGGCTGCCGGGCTCGACGTCGAAGGCGTTGAGCAGGAAGCAGAAGTCGCGGTCGACCTCGCTGATGTGCGGGTGCCTGGCCTTGGGGTGCGTGACCCAGAAGCCCATCATGCCCATGGCCATCTGCACCATCTCGTCGGCGTGCGGGTGGTACATGAAGGTGCCGGGCCGGCGGGCCTCGAATTCGTAGACGAAGGTCTTGCCCGCCGGAATGTGGGGCTGGGTGAGGCCGCCCACGCCGT
Source organism: Hydrogenophaga sp. 70-12 (assembly GCF_001897365.1). Taxonomy (NCBI): domain Bacteria; kingdom Pseudomonadati; phylum Pseudomonadota; class Betaproteobacteria; order Burkholderiales; family Comamonadaceae; genus Hydrogenophaga; species Hydrogenophaga sp. 70-12. The sequence goes on along the minus strand of NZ_MKSS01000191.1, from coordinate 8,632 downwards.
CCATGCCGTTGGGCAGGCGCTGGCCGTGCCAGTGGATGGTGGTGTGCTCGGGCAGCTTGTTGGTGACGAAGATGCGCACGCGGTCGCCCTCGACGACCTCGATGGTCGGCCCCGGGCTCTGGCCGTTGTAGCCCCACATGTTGACCTTGAAGCCGGGCGACATCTCGCGCACCACGGGCTCGGCGACCAGGTGGAACTCCTTGACGCCGTTGTTCATGCGCCAGGGCAGGCTCCAGCCGTTGAGCGTGACCACCGGGTTGTAGGGGCGGCCCGTGTTCGGCACCAGCGGCGGCGCGGTGTCGACGGAGGTCTGGATGACGGGCTCGGGCAGTGCGGCGAGCGCCGAGCGGGCGACGCCCAGGCCGGCCATGGTGGCGGCGGCGCCGGCGAAGAATTGACGACGGTTGTTCATGTTGGTGTCGAAGGGGGTGTTCAATGACCGGCCGCGGGGGCCTCGCCGGCAGCGGCGCCACCGGGCGCGACGAAGGCCGTGGGTTCGCCGCCCTGCAGCACCCACATCAGGTCGGTGTCGGCGAGCCAGTAGTCGCGCACGGCGGCGATGGTCTCGCGCTGCGATTGCGCATGGGCCTGCACCTCGGTGAGCAGCTCCCACACGCTCTTGAGCATGCCGTTGTACTGCAGCACGCTCTCGTCCACGATCAGCTGGCGCTGAACCATGACGTCGTCGCGCAGGCCGCGCGCCACGGCCAGGGTGGCGTCGCGCGAGGCGAGGGCCTGCCCGAAGTTGGCTTCCACCTTCCATTGATCCACGCGGGGCAGCTGGGCCTTGATCTCGGCCAGCCGGGCGCCCAGTTCAGCGGGTGACAGCGCGTGTTTGGGCAGGTCCGGCAGGGTGTCGGGCAGCGCCAGGCGTTCGTGCACGCCATTGAGTTGCAGGGTGTGCAGCAGGGCGCGCTCCGACTGCCGCGCGGCCGCGGCGGCCTGCTGCAGCGCGCGTCGCTCGCTCGCCAGGCCCAGTTCGACGCGGCTTTGCTGGTAGGCGCTCCAGTTGCCCACCTTCACCATGCGCCGGCCCAGCTCGGCCGCGGCCTCGGCCGCCTCCAGCGAGGCGCGCTGCAGCCGCACGGCCTGCTGGTCCGCCACGGCGCGCAGCCAGGCGCGGCGCGCGTCGGCGGCCACCTCGAAGACCTCGCCCACGCCCTCGATGCGGCGCTGGTGGCGCGCGTCCACTTCGTGCCAGCGGCCCTGGGCGATGCGCGTCACGTTGTCATCGCCCAGGCGCGGCAGCACCTTCTGCAGTTCCAGGTGCGGCCGCCAGGCCAGGCGCGTGGCCGCTTCCAGCGAGGGCACCGGAAAGCCGGCCGTGGCGGCGGCGTCCGGGGCGGCGTTCGCCCCATGGGCCGCTTCCCACTTGAGCAGGTCCGCGTGCCCGCGCTTGAACTGCCCGACGGCCTCGTTGGCCGCCTTCCAGTCCGAGGACTGTTCAACCGCCGGCTGCGCGCCAGCCATGGCCGCCGTGGCCAGGAATGCCGCGGCCACCAGAGCCCTGGGCCCGCGCGGGCTGAATGGATGCTTCACTCACCGACTCCTTGGATTGACTTGTTGAGCCGGCGCATTGTTCTGGCCGGACAGGAACAGCGACCTGTCGGCTTCATGACAGATTTGTCATGTGGCGAAATTCCGCGACCCGCGTGGCACACTCGTTCGACCCCGCCGACCATGAAGATTCTGATCGTTGAAGACGAGGCCCACACGGGCGAGTACCTGCGCCAAGGCCTGCGCGAGGCGGGCTACTTCGTCGAACTCGCGCGCAACGGCGTCGACGGCCTGCACGAGGCCACCGAGGGCGGCCACGACCTGCTCATCCTGGATGTGATGCTGCCCGGCATCGACGGCTGGTCGCTGCTGCAATCGCTGCGCCGCAAGAACCAGCGCGTGCCGGTGCTCTTCCTCACCGCGCGCGACAGCGTGGAGGACCGCGTCAAAGGCCTCGAACTCGGCGCGGACGACTACCTCATCAAGCCGTTCTCGTTCTCCGAACTGCTGGCGCGGGTGAAGTCCATCCTGCGGCGCGGCGCGGCGGCGCAGGACGCCACCTCGCTGCAGGTGGCCGACCTCCACCTCGACCTGGTGCGCCGGCGCGTCACGCGCAAGGGCCAGCGCGTGGACCTCACCGCCAAGGAATTCGGCCTGCTGGAGCTGTTCATGCGCCGGCACGGCGAGGTGCTGCCGCGCACGCTCATCGCCTCCATGGTCTGGGACATCAACTTCGACAGCGACAGCAACGTGATCGACGTGGCCGTGCGCCGCCTGCGCGCCAAGATCGACGACGGCTTCGACCTGAAGCTGCTGCGGACGGTGCGCGGCATGGGCTACGTGCTCGAAGACCCCCATGAAACGGCTTGAGGCGTCGGGGGTGTCGCTCACGTTTCGCCTGACGGCGCTGTTCGCGCTGGTGGTGGGCGCGGTGTTCTCGGGTCTGGGCTACGTGGTCCACCGCGAAACGGCCGCGCACTTCGTCGAGCTGGACCAGGCGCTGCTGCGCGACAAGCTGGCGCTGATCCGCGGCATCGCCGAGCGCAGCGCGGACCTGCCCGATCTGGCGGCGCGCCTCCATGCGGCACTGCGCGGCCACGAGGGCCTGCTGCTGCGGATCGACGCGGCCGAGCGCGAGGTCTTCCGGCTCGGCGACTTCGAGCCCCCACCGGCGCTGCGCGACGCGGGCGAGGGCCTGTCCTGGTCGGATGGCGACATGAGCTACTACGGCGAGTTCTCCACCCTGCCGCTGAGCTGGAGCGCGAACACCGATCTCCAGGTCTTCGCCGCCGTCGACACCCACCACCACCGCCACTTCCTGGCGCTGCTGCAGCGCAAGCTGCTGATCTGCATCCTGCTGGCCGTCGCCGCCAGCACGCTGCTGGGCGCGGTGGCGGTGCGGCGCGGCCTCAAGCCCCTGCTGGCCATGAAGCACCGGGCCGAGCGCGTGAACGCCCAGGACTTCACCGAACGCATGCCGGTGGCCAGCCTGCCGATCGAGATGCGCGGCCTGGCCAGCTCCATCAACGACATGCTCGACCGCCTGCAGCGCGACTTTGATCGCCTGAGCGCCTTCTCCACCGATCTGGCGCACGAGCTGAGGACCCCGCTGAGCAACCTGCTGACCAATGCTCAGGTGACGCTGGCGGTGCCGCGCGGCGGCGACGAGTACCGCGCCAGCCTGGAGGTCATTTCCGAAGAGCTGCAGCGGCTGGCCAAGACCGTGTCCGACATGCTCTACCTGGCCAAGACGGAGAACGTGGCCAGCCTGCCCAGCGTGGAAGACGTGGACCTGTCCGCCGAAGCGCGCTCGCTGATCGATTTCTACGAGGCCGTGGCCGACGAGAAGGGCGTGCGCTTGCGCCTGAGCGGCGAAGCGCGTGTGCGCGGCGACCGGCTGATGGTGCGCCGCGCGATCGGCAACCTGCTGTCCAACGCCGTGCGCCACGCGCCGCCCGGAGACCCGGTCGACCTGCGGATCGTGCTCACCGAGCGCTGGGCGCAGCTGCAGGTGAGCAACACGGGCGAGCCCCTGACGGCAGACCAGCGCCGGGCGATGTTCGACCGCTTCTTCCGCCTGAGCCAGGGGCGCCAGCGGCTGGAAGGCGAGGGCGTGGGACTGGGTTTGCCGATCACCCGGGCCATCATGTCCAGCCACCGGGGCGAAGTGGATGTGCAGTGCGAGCAGGGTCGCATCCGCTTCACCCTGAGCTTCCCCCGGCAGGCCTGACGCGCATGGGCCGGTGCGCCGTCACCGCGCTGCGGCTGCGCCGGGCGCGATGGCGGCCTTACGGCGCCCAGCGCCGGGGAGGCGCCCCCAGCAAGCGGCACAGTTCCTGACCCGCCAGCACCAGCCGCTTCAGGTGCGGCCCATCGGGGCGCTTGTCCATGAGCTCGACCGGCGCGGTGATCGTCAGGGCGTAGGCCAGCGCGTCCTGCGCGTTCCAGACCGGGACGCTGAGTGCGCCGTAGCCGGGCAGCGCGTCGAGCATCACGTCGGAGTGGCCGGCGGCGCGCACCGTCGCCTGGATGCTGTCCAGCAGGCGATCGCATTCGCCGTCCGTCGCGCCCTGCCCGAGTTCGCGCTGTGCCACCGGGCGCGTGGCCTCGCGGGGCAGCCAGGCAGCGAACACATGGCCACCCGCGGTGGACAGGAAGGACACCGGCCCGTTGCGCAGCTCGAACACGTGGTTGCGCGGGTCGGGCCGGTTGAACACGATGACCGGCCCCTGCGCGCTCCAGGTGAGCACCGCCACGCCCAGGCCCGTGTCGTCGCTGAGCGCCACCGCCTTGGCGCGGATCAGCTCGTAGTGGTCCACCTGCCGCGCAGCCGCCAGCCCCAGCGCCGCCAGGCTGGGCCCCAGCCGGTACTGGCCCCGCGCGTCCGCGCCCACCATGCCGGTGCGCACGAAGCTGGCGAGGTAGTTGTGCACGGCGCTGGGCGACATGCCCGCTCGCGCAGCGATGGTCTTCAGGGCCACGGCGTCCGGGCCCTGCTGGATCGCCGTGAGGATGCGGTAGCCCAGTTCGATCGACTGGATGCCGCGCGGGCCGCTGACGCGGGCGGGCGGGGCGGCATGGCCGCTGGAGGGTGCGCTGGCGTCGCTCATGTGCGTATTTTCCCGGGTGTTCCGATCGGCTTTGGTCCGTAGAATATTCTCTATTATCCAATAATTCAACAATAGAGAATTTCAAGATGCCCATCACCGCCGACGCCGAGGCCTTCCGGCGCGCCATGCGCAAGGTGCCGTCCGCCGTCACGGTCGTGACGGCCGAGCACGGCGGACGGCGCCGCGGCCTGACCGCCACCGCCGTCTGCAGCGTGAGCGCCGATCCACCCCAGGTGCTGGCCTGCGTCAACCGGGTAGGGCGGGCCCACGCCTGCATCGAGCAGGCCCAGGCCTTCGCCATCAACTACCTGTCCGACGGACAGGTGCCCGTCGCCCAGGCCTTCTCGCGCCAGGCCGACGACCCGGACGACCGCTTCGCCGTCGAGGACTGGGCCAGTGGTGCCCAGGGCGTGCCCCTGCTGCGCGACGCGCTGGTGTCCTTCGCCTGCCGCGTGGTGCAAAGCCTGGACTGCGGCACGCACACCGTCTTCGTCGGCGAGATCCTCGAGATCCGCCAGCGCGACCAGCGCTCGCTGCTCTACAAGAGCGGCGAGTTCCTGCCGGCCTGAGGCCCTGGAGAGCGACATGGCGATCACCAAGCTGCGCCTGGCCTACCACGTCCACGACGACGTGGCGGCGCTCAGCGCGTTCTACGAGAAGGCGCTGGGCTTCGAATACCTGTTCCAGGACGCCGACCGCTGGCTCGAAATGAAGGTCGGCGACGCCCGCTTCGCGCTCGCGTCGCGGGCCGAGGCCGCCGAGGCCTGCCGCGGCCCCGTGCTGGTCTTTGACAGCGACGACCTGGAGGCCGACGCCGACGCCATCCGCCGCCACGGCGGGGAAGTCACCGGCCAGCGCGACATGGGCGCCCACGGCCGCACGCTGACCGCGCGCGATCCCTCCGGCACCGTTTTCCAGTTGTTCGCCCGTCCCAAGGGCCGCCACCCCACATGAGCACACATCCCCACCCGCCACGCGAACTGTCCTTCGGCGTCTTCGACCACATGGACCGGGGCCGGCTGCCGCTGGCCGACCAGTACGAGCAGCGCCTGCAACTGGTCCAGGACTACGAGCAGGCCGGCTTCTACGCCTACCACCTGGCCGAGCACCACTCCACGCCGCTCGGCATCGCGCCGTCGCCCAGCGTGTACCTGGCGGCGGTGGCGCAGCGCACCCGCCGCCTGCGCTTCGGCCCGCTGGTCTACACCCTCAGCATGCACCACCCCCTGCGGGTGGCCGAGGAGATCTGCATGCTGGACCAGATGAGCCGCGGGCGCCTGGAGGTCGGCTTCGGCCGCGGTGTGTCGCCCTACGAGATCGGCTACTACGGCGTCGATCCGGCGCAGGCGCAAAGCCTCTACCACGAGGGTTATCAGGTCATCCAGCAGGCGCTCACGCGCGAGCGGGTGGATTTCGCCGGCACGCATTTCAGTTTCCGCGAGGTCCCGGTCGTGCTGCAGCCTTACCACCAGACGCCACCGCCGATCTGGTACGGCGTCGGCCTACCCCAGGGCGCGGACTGGGCGGCCGAGAACGGCATCAACATCGTCTGCAATGGGCCGGCCAGCGGCGTGCGCGCCGTCACCGACCGCTACCGCGAGCGCTGGAACGCGATCGGGGCCACCGGTCCGCTGCCGCGCCTGGGGGTGAGCCGGCACGTGGTGGTCGCCGACACCGATGCCCAGGCCATGGCCATCGCCAGCCGGGCCTACACGCTGTGGCGCGAGCGGCTGATGCACCTGTGGGTCAAGCACGGCACCCAACCGGCCTCGCTGGCCTTCCCGGAACGCTTCGAGCAGGCCCAGGCCGCGGGGCTCGGCATCGCCGGTGCCCCGTCGACGGTGCGCCAATGGGTCGAGGAGGAGGTGGCGCGCACGGGCATCAACTACCTCGTGTGCCGCATGGCCTTCGGTGACCTGAGCTACGAGGAATCCGCGCGGTCCACCCGGCTGTTCGGCGATCAGGTACTGGCGCCCCTGAGCCGGGCGCCGGTCGGTGCCGCCGCCGACAGCAGCGCCCTGACGGCTTGACCATTTCCCTTCCGCCCCCCTTGAAAGAAAGAGCGAGACACATGAACAAAACCCTCTGCGGCCTGGTGTGCGCCACCCTGATGGCCTGCGCCCCCTTGTCCTCCCTGGCCCAACAGGCCTGGCCATCCAAGACGGTGAGGATCGTGCTGCCCGGCCCGCCGGCCAGCAGCCCGGACCGCATCACGCGCCTGCTCGCGGAGCGGCTGAGCAAGAAGTGGGGGCAGTCGGTGGTGGTGGACAACAAGCCCGGCGCGTCCACCCGCATCGGCGGGGAAATCGTGGCCCGCGCGGCGCCCGACGGCCACACCCTGCTGTCCACCTTCGTCACCCACTCCACCGTCAAGCTGCTGTACCCCGAAACGCCGTACGACCCGGTCAAGGACTTCGTGGCCATCACCCAGTACGCCACGCCCGAGTCCATCCTGGCCGTGCGCGCCGACTCCCCCTACAAGACGCTGCAGGAACTGGTGGCGGGCATCAAGGCCGCGAAACGGCCGCTGCGCTACGCGCACTTCGGCAATGGCTCCAGCTTCCACGTCTACGGCCTGATCGTTGGCCGCGAGACCGGCATCGAGGTGCTGCCCGTGCCCTACAAAGGCGAGGCGCTGCAGATGAACGACCTGCTGGGCGGCCACGTCGAGTCGAGCTTCAACTCGGTGGGCACCGCGCTGCCGCACATCCGCGCCGGCAAGGTGCGGCCGCTGGGCATCATCACCTCGGAGCGCTCCAAGGTCCTGCCCGACGTGCCCACGTTCAAGGAACTGGGCATCAAGGGCATGGAGCGCGGCGGCTGGTTCGGCTTCCTGGCGCCCGCGGGCACGCCCAAGCCCATCGTCGATCAGATTCAGCGCGACGTGAAGGAGCTGCTGGCCGACCCCGAGATCGCGAAAACCATGCGCGACCAGGGCATCGAACCCGTGGGGTCCACCCCCGAAGAGTTCGGCCAGACGATCCGCGCGGAAGTGGAGCAGTGGGGCAAGCTGCTGACGGAGTTCAATGTCCAGGCCAACTGAGCCCCCGCTGCCCGCGGGCGTGGACCCGCAGCTCGCGGCCGCGCTGCGGCACCACGAGGACATCCTGACCGGCTTGGGCCCCTCGGACACCAGCGCGGCCGCGGCGCGGGCGCAGTTCATGGCGTCCCGGGCCTGGTGGAACGGGGGCGGTCCCCGGCTGGCGGTCGATCGGGACGAGGTGATCCCGCTGTCGGCCGAGCGCGGCCTGCGGGTGGCCGTCTATGCGGCTCAGGCCTCGCAGGCGCCACGCCCGGCCTATGCCTTCTTTCATGGTGGCGGCTTTCGGCTGGGCGAGCCGCGTTCCAGCGACCGGCAGCTGCGCGAACTGGCGCTGGCGTGGGGCGGCATCGTCGTCAGCCTGGACTACGCCCATATGCCCGAAGCGGTGTTTCCGGTGGCGGTGGAGGAGAGCGCCGCGGCGCTTCGGTGGCTGAGCGTGCACGGCGCACGCTGGGGCATCGACCCGGCGCGCCTTGCTGTCGGTGGCTCATCCGCCGGGGCCAGCGTGGCCATGGGCGCCGCCGTCCACCTCGGCCCTGGCCGCGCCGGTTTTCTCCGGGCGGGGGCTTTCGTGGTCGGCGTGTTCGACGACGACCTCGACACGGCGTCCATGCGGGCGCACGGAGACGGCCCGATGCAGCCATCGCGCCGCAGCGCTGCCGCGATGTTCGAGGCGTACGCGGGCGGTCCCGGCCAGCGACGGGACCCGCGCCTGGACACCCGCCAGGCCGACCTGGGCGACATGCCGCCGCTGTTCCTGGCGGCGGCGGAGCTCGACGTGTACCGGGACAGCTCGGTGCTGCTGGCCCGGCGCCTGAACGGCGCGGGGCGAAGCGCCGAACTCGTGGTGTACCCGGGGACGACGCATCTGTTCTGGGGCTACAGCCGCACGGTGGCGGTGGCGCAAGCCTGCACACGTGACCTGGCGGGCTTCCTCGGGAAGCACTTACCGGTGGCAGCTTAGGAGGAGGCTTGGCGTCGG
>NZ_MKSS01000190.1:0-14181 GCF_001897365.1 Hydrogenophaga sp. 70-12 | reverse complement strand
GCTTTCGTGCATGAGCGTCAGTGCAGGCCCAGGGGATTGCCTTCGCCATCGGTGTTCCTCCGCATATCTACGCATTTCACTGCTACACGCGGAATTCCATCCCCCTCTGCCACACTCCAGCACTGCAGTCACAAGCGCCATTCCCAGGTTAAGCCCGGGGATTTCACGCCTGTCTTACAGCACCGCCTGCGCACGCTTTACGCCCAGTAATTCCGATTAACGCTTGCACCCTACGTATTACCGCGGCTGCTGGCACGTAGTTAGCCGGTGCTTATTCTTACGGTACCGTCATGTGCCCCAGGTATTAACCAGAGCCTTTTCGTTCCGTACAAAAGCAGTTTACAACCCGAAGGCCTTCTTCCTGCACGCGGCATTGCTGGATCAGGGTTGCCCCCATTGTCCAAAATTCCCCACTGCTGCCTCCCGTAGGAGTCTGGGCCGTGTCTCAGTCCCAGTGTGGCTGGTCGTCCTCTCAGACCAGCTACAGATCGTCGGCTTGGTGAGCCTTTACCCCACCAACTACCTAATCTGACATCGGCCGCTCCAATCGCGCGAGGCCCGAAGGTCCCCCGCTTTCATCCACAGATCGTATGCGGTATTAGCGCAGCTTTCGCTGCGTTATCCCCCACGACTGGGCACGTTCCGATGCATTACTCACCCGTTCGCCACTCGTCAGCGCCCGAAGGCCTGTTACCGTTCGACTTGCATGTGTAAAGCATGCCGCCAGCGTTCAATCTGAGCCAGGATCAAACTCTTTAGTTCGATCTTGAAATTACTCATAAAACGGAATTGAAGTGAACTTCACTTCTGTTCCATGAGCGTTTTGAGTCCAAGGGACTTTTTCAAGCCCTCGCCTCCAAACGCCCACGCTTATCGGCTGTATTTTGTTAACGAACCTTTTGCACCAACCCGATCTTTCGATCCGGTCTTCTTGCCCCGCCGCGATCAGCAGAGCCTCGCATTATGACACAGATTTTGTGGAGCAGTCAAAACTTAGAAGATTTTTTTGCCCCGGTCTGCGCCGGCCCGACAACCACCGGATACTGCTTAGGCTTTGACCTAGAAGCGTCGCCAGTGATCAGCGAAGCCTTGCAGTATATCCAACTTTTCGGGCCCCGGTCAAACCTGCCGAACTTTTTTGAAGCGGGACTCGATAATCCCGCGCTTCTACCGCTTCGCGCACACGAGACCCATGGCTTTGCTCACTCTGCAGAACGCCCAGCTGGCCCACGGCCACTGGCCGTTGCTGGACCACACCGACCTCGCCCTCGAGGCCCGCGAGCGCGTAGGACTAATCGGTCGCAACGGCGCGGGCAAATCCTCGCTATTAAGGGTGCTCGCCGGACTGGAGCGCTTGGACGACGGCACGCTGCAGCTGCAAACCGGACTGCGCATCGCCTTTGTTGCCCAGGAGCCCTCGCTGGACGACGCCCACACGGTGTTCGAGGCCGCCAGCGTGGGCCTGGCGCCCGCCATCGCCGCACGGGAGCAATACAGCCGCGGGGCCCCGGGCGATGACCTGGACGCCCTGCAGGCGCGCATCGAGGCGCTGGACGCCTGGAACTGGGAAGCCCGGGTGGCCGAAACCCTGGACCGGCTTCACCTGGACCCGCAGGCCCGGGTCGGCTCCCTCTCAGGGGGCAACCGCAAGCGCGTGGCGCTGGCGCAGGCCCTGGTCAGCCGCCCCGACGTGCTGCTGCTCGACGAGCCGACCAACCACCTGGATTTGGACAGCATTGCCTGGCTGGAGTCGCTGCTGACGGAGTTTGCCGGCAGCGTCGTCACCATCAGCCACGACCGGGCTTTCCTCGACGCCGTGACCACGCGCATCGTGGAGCTCGACCGCGGGCGTCTGCAGAGCTACCCCGGCAACTTCGCGCAGTACCAGGTATTGAAGGAAGAGCAGTTGGCCCAGGAGGCGGTGGTCAACGCCAAGGCCGACCGCCTGCTGGCGCAGGAAGAGGTCTGGATCCGCAAGGGCGTGGAGGCCCGCCGCACGCGCGCGCAAGGGCGCATCACGCGCCTGGAGCGGCTGCGCACGCAGCGCGCCGGCCGGCGAGAGGCGCTGGGCCGGGTGAAGCTGGAGCTCGACGCTGGCGCCGCCAGCGGCAAGCTGGTGGCCGAATTGCTGGAGGTGAGCAAGGGGTTCGACCAACCCGGCGGCCCGCGCAAGACCGTGGTGCGCGACTTCTCCACCACGATCCTGCGCGGCGACAAGGTGGGCGTGATCGGCCCCAATGGCGCGGGCAAGACCACCTTGCTCAAGCTCATCCTGGGCGAGCTGGCGCCCGATGCGGGCAGCGTGCGCCAGGGCAGCCGCCTCACCGTGGCCTATTTCGACCAGATGCGCGAGCAGCTCAACCTGGACGCGACGCTGGAGGACTTCATCAGCCCCGGCAGCGAGTGGATCGAGATCAACGGCAAGCGCACGCACGTGAAGAGCTACCTGGGCGACTTCCTGTTCTCGCCCGCGCGCGCGCATTCGCCGGTGCGCACGCTGTCGGGCGGCGAGCGCAACCGCCTGCTGCTGGCGCGACTGTTCGCGCGCCCGGCCAACGTGCTGGTGCTGGACGAGCCCACCAACGACCTGGACATCGACACCCTGGAACTGCTGGAGGACCTGTTGCAGCAGTACGAGGGCACGGTGTTCCTGGTGAGCCACGACCGTCGCTTCCTCGACAACGTGGTGACCAGCACCCTGGTGGCCGAAGGCGAGGGCCGCTGGCGCGAGTACGTGGGCGACGTGCAAGACTGGCTGACCCAGTCCGCGCGCGCCGCCCCGCCCCCGCCAGCGCCCGCCGTCGCCACGGCCAAACCCGCGCCCGCGGCGGTCCCGGCGGCCGACGCCCCCCGCCGCAAGCTCAGCTACAAGGAACAGCGCGAGCTGGAGTCGCTGCCTTCGCAGATCGCTGCGCTCGAGGCCGAGCAAGCCGCGCTGTCGGCCGAGCTCGACGATGGCAGCCTGTACGGCACCAACCCCGCGCGCGCGGCCGAGGTGGCGCAGCGCCTGGTGGCCGTGGAAGAAGAATGGATGGCCGCGCTGGAGCGCCAGGAGGCGCTGGGCGCGCGCTGACGCCAGCGGCGCAGGCGCCGCACCCGCGCCTTACGCGCCCGCCCTGGCCGAGGCCACGCGGCGCGAGAACGTGCGCCAGAACGCCGCGTCCTGCGTGGTGGCGAAGTTGATGCGCATGAGCGTGCTGGGCGTGCGCGCGGCGTGGAACAGGGCGCCGGGCGCGATCAGGTAGCCATCGTCCAGCAGGCGCTGGGCCAGCGCGTCGGTGTCAACCCCGATGTCGACCCAGCCGAACAGGCCCGACGGCTCGGCCGCGAAGCGGCAGCCCGCGCCCAGCGCCAATTTCACGCTGCGCGTGCGGGCGGCGTCCAGGCGGGTGCGCACGCGCTCGGCGTGACGGCGCAGCTGCCCTTGCTCGATGCAGTAGGCCAGGGCCTTCTCCAGCAGAGCCGGCGTGGTCAGCGTGCTCAACAGCTTGGTGTCGAGCAGGGGCTCGACCAGGCCGGGCGGCGCGGCCAGGAAGCCGATGCGCCAGTTCGGCGCCAGGATTTTCGCGAAGCCGCTGACGTAGATGGTGCGCTGCAGGCCGTCGAGCGCGCTCAGGCGCGTGGCGTGCTCGGGCGCCAGGTGGCTGTAGGTGTCGTCCTCGGCGATGTGGAAGTTCAGGCGCTGCGCGAGCTGCAGCAGGCGGTGCGCCGCGCCAGGCGACAGGCTGTAGCCGGTGGGGTTGTGCAACACGCTGACGCTGACGAACAGCTTGGGCCGGTGCGCCTCGGCCAGACGCTCCATCACCGCCAGGTCGGGCCCGTCGGGGCCGCGCGGCACGGTGAGCACGCGCATGCCCAGCGCCGCCAGGCGCGCGAACTCCACCGCCCAGCCCGGCTCCTCCACCATCACCGGGTCGCCGGGTCGCAGCAGCGTGCGGCTGACGATGTCGAGCGCGTGCGTCGCGCCCACCGTGGTGACGACCTGCGCCGGGTCGACGTGCACGTTGATGCCGGCCAGCTTTTGCGCCAGCACGCGGCGCAGGCCCTCGTCGCCACGCGGCTCGCCGTAGCTCAGCGAGGTTTCGTTGAGCGCGCGCACCGAGGCCACACGGCGCACGGCGGCCGGCATGAAAGTCGACTCCAGCCAGTCGGGCGGGAACACCCCCATGCCGGGCTGCGGCTTGTCGCTCACCTGGTGGAACATGCCGCGGATGAGGGCCGTCGCGTTGATGGGGCTCTGCGCCGGCGGCAGCGGCGCAGCGCTGCGCGACTCGGCGCGCGGCGTGAGCGGCTCGCGCACGAAAAAGCCGCGCTGGCGCTGCGCCTGTACCAGGCCCTGGGCGAGCAGGAGGTCGTAGGCCGCCACCACGGTAGACGGGCTGACACCGTGCAGGCGGGCGCAGGCCCGCACCGAGGGCAGGCGCGCGCCCGGCGCGAGCAGCCGCTGGCGGATGCGATCGGCGTAGCGCTCGGCCAGTTGCTCCGTGAGCGACTGGTTCGCGGTCTTCAGCAACATGGGGTGGCCTTGTGTGTATTGCCCGTCAGGGCCATACAGCGTGCGAACTGAACGGGCAAACTGTATTGGCTCTGTATTGATGGCAAAGGGTACATTGATCGTTCGCCGAGCGCCAGCCCTTCCCTTCCGCCCGACCGACCCGCCCCATGTCCGCGACCGAACTGACCGCCCTGCTGATCTTCTGCACCGCGATGAGCTTTTCGCCGGGGCCCAACACCACGCTGTCCACCGCCTTGGCGGCCAACTTCGGCCTGCGGCGCGCCCTGCGCTTCTGCCTGGCCGTGCCCACGGGCTGGATCCTGCTCATGCTGGCCAGCGGCCTGGGCATGGGCGCGCTGATCACCGGCGTGCCGGCGCTGCGCTGGGCCGTGAAAGGGGTGGGCGTGGCCTACATGCTCTGGCTGGCCTGGATGCTGGCGCGCACGGCGCGCCTGTCGCAGGCCGACCCGGCCCGCCTACAGGTGGGCTTCTGGCAAGGCGTGGGGCTGCAGTTCATCAACATCAAGGCCTGGATGCTCGCGCTCACGCTCAGCGCGGGCTGGGTGATCAGCAGCGCGGGCGCGCCCGCGCCCAACCCAGGCGAGCGGCTGCTCATCGTCTGCGGGGTGATGCTGTTCTTCGCCTTCACCAGCAACTTTCTCTACGCCCTGATCGGCTCGCTGCTGCGCGACTGGCTCGCGCAGGGCGAGCGCCTGTTGTGGTTCAACCGCGTGCTGGCCGGCGTGCTCGTGGCCACCGCCTTGTGGATGCTCACCGTATGAGCAGCGACGAAAGACGCGGCTGGCTGCTGGGCCTGCTCGGCGTGGCGGTCTTCGGCCTGACGCTGCCGATGACGCGCCTGGCCACGGGCAGCCTGGACGCGCCGCAGCTCTCGCCCTGGTTCGTCACCTGGGCGCGCGCGGCCATCGCCGGCGGGCTGTCGCTGGCCTGGCTGTGGGTCACGCGCGCGCCCATGCCCCGCCCCGAGCACCGCCGCCCGCTGGCCCTGGCGGTGCTGGGCAACGTGATCGGTTTTCCCTTGTTGCTGGGCTGGGCGCTGCGCCACGTGACGGCCAGCCACGCCGCCGTGTTCACCGCCCTGCTGCCATTGGCCACCGCGGCCATGGCGGCCTGGTTGATGCACCAGCGCGCGCGCCTGGGTTTCTGGCTGTTCGCCGGCCTGGGCAGCGCGCTGGTGGTGGCCTACAGCCTGCTGCGTGCGCACCAGGCGGGGCACGGCTTCGGCCTGGGCTGGGCCGACACGCTGCTGGTCGGCGCCGTGCTGGCTGCGGCGCTGGGCTACGTGGGTGGCACGCAGGTCACGCCCGCCCTGGGCGCCGAGCGCGTCATCAGCTGGGTCTGTGCGATCGCGCTGCCGATCACCCTGCCGGCCGCGCTGCTCACCTGGCCCGAGCGCGGCGTGAACCTCAGCGCCTGGCTCGGCCTGGCCTACGTGGCGGTGTTCTCCATGTGGGCCGGCTTCTTCGCCTGGTTCCGCGGGCTCTCGCTGGGTGGGCCGCTGCGCGTGAGCCAGTTGCAATTGCTGCAGCCCTTCATCAGCATCGCCGCTGCGGTGCCCCTGCTGGGCGAGCGCCTGGACGCGCTCACCCTGGTGTTCGCGCTGGCCGTGGTGGCCAGCGTGTTCGCCGGCCGGCGCTTCGGCGCCGCGCCGCCCGTCTCCTCCCCGTCCCTCCACAAGGCCCCCACATGAGCTCCGCCACCCCCTGGACCCTGGCCCGCCGCGCCGAACGCATGAACCCCTCGGTGATCCGCGAGATCCTCAAGGTCACCGAGAAGCCCGGGATCATCAGCTTCGCCGGCGGCCTGCCCTCGCCGCAGACCTTCCCCGTGAGCGCCTTCGCCGAGGCCTGCGACGAGGTGCTGCGCAACGACGGCCGCGCGGCGCTGCAGTACGCGTCCAGCGAGGGGCACGCGCAACTGCGCGAATGGGTGGCGCGCCAGCTGCCCTGGGCCGTGGACCCGGCGCAGGTGCTCATCACCACCGGCAGCCAGCAGGGCCTGGACCTGGTGGCCAAGGTGCTGATCGACACCGGCAGCCGCGTGCTGGTGGAAACGCCCACCTACCTGGGTGCGCTGCAGGCCTTCACGCCCATGGAGCCGCAGTTCGTGGGCGTGGCCAGCGACGCCGAAGGCCTCGACGTCGACGACCTGCGCCGCCAGGCGAGCGGCGCGCGCTTCCTCTACGCGCTGCCCAACTTCCAGAACCCCACGGGCCGCAGCATGAGCGAGGCGCGCCGCGCCGCGCTGGTGCGCGCCGCCGCCGAGACCGGCCTGCCCATCGTGGAAGACAACCCCTATGGCGACCTGTGGTTCGACGCCCCGCCGCCCGCGCCCCTGACGGCGCGGAACCCCGAGGGCGGCCTCTACCTCGGCTCCTTTTCCAAGATCCTGGCGCCGGGCCTGCGCCTGGGCTACATCGTCGCGCCCACGGCCGTCTACCCCAAGCTGCTGCAGGCCAAGCAGGCGGCCGACCTGCACAGCCCCAGCTTCAACCAGCGCCTGGTGAGCGCGGTGCTCAAGGAGGGCTTCCTCGAACGCCACGTGCCCACCATCCGCGCGCTCTACGCCTCGCAGTGCCGCGCCATGCTGGCCGCGCTAGAGCGCGAAATGGCCGGCCTGGGCGTGCAATGGAACACCCCCGACGGCGGCATGTTCCTGTGGGTGCGCCTGCCCGAGGGCATGGACGCCACCGCGCTGCTGCCGCAGGCGGTGGCGCGCGGCGTGGCCTTCGTGCCCGGCGCGCCCTTCTTCACCGACGCGCCCGACATCCGCTCGCTGCGCCTGTCCTTCGTCACCGCCACGGTCGAGCAGATCGATCGCGGCATCGCCGCGCTGGCGCAGGCGGTGCGCGAACACCTGCCCCGCCGGGCCGCCGCGACCGCATGAGCGCCGCACGGCCGCCCGAAGGCGCTCGCACCGGCGGGCGCAGCACGGAGGTTCCCCCGGTGAGCGCCGCTCAGGGACTGCACCTCTGGGGCCGCCTGAGCTCCATCAACGTGCGCAAGGTGGTGCTGTGCGCGCAGTGGCTCGGCCTGGATCTGCCGCGCACCGACGCCGGCCTGAGCCACGGCGTGGTGGACACGCCGGCCTACCGCGCCCTGAACCCCAATGGCCTGGTGCCGCTGCTGCGCGACGGCGACTTCACCCTCTGGGAAAGCAACGCCATCCTGCGCTACCTGTGCGAGCGCCAGGGCCGCGGCATGCCCGCCGACCTGCGCACCCGCGCCGACACCAACCGCTGGCTCGACTGGCAGCAGACCACGCTCAACCGCGCGGGCAGCCCGGCGTTCACGCAATGGATACGCACCCCGGCCGAGCGGCGCGACCTGGCCGCCATCGAGGCCTCGGTGCGCGCCGCCGAGCCGCTGTTCGAGCGGCTCGACGGCCACCTCGCGCAGCGCCCCTGGATGGCCGGCGACGAGCTCACCGCCGCCGACTTCCCCATCGCCTGCGAAATCCACCGCTGGTTCGGCCTGCCGCAGCCGCGGCCGGCCTGGCCGCACCTCGAGCGCTGGTACGCCGGCTGGCTGGCCATGCCCTGCAGCCGCGGCGTGCTGGACCTTCCCCTGGCCTGAGCCCATGAACACCCGCCCCTTCCAGCAAGTCGACGTCTTCACCGCCACCCCCTGCCTGGGCAACCCGCTCGCCGTGGTGCTCGACGGCGAGGGCCTGAGCACCGAACAGATGCAGACCTTCACCGACTGGACCAACCTGTCGGAATGCACCTTCGTGCTGCCGCCCACGCAGGCCGGCGCCGACTACCGCGTGCGCATCTTCTGCCCGGGGCGCGAGCTGCCCTTCGCCGGCCACCCAACCCTGGGCACGGCGCACGCCTGGCTCAGTGCGGGCGGGCGGCCCCGGGGCGATGACATCGTGCAGGAATGCGGCGTGGGCCTGGTGCGCATCCGCCGCGACGGCGCGCGCCTGGCCTTCGCGGCCCCGCCCCGGCGCCGCGAGGGCCCACTGGACGAGGCCGACGTGGCGCTGATCGCGCGTGGCCTGGGCATCGCGCGCGAGGACGTGCTGGCGCACAGTTGGTGCGACAACGGCCCGGGCTGGCGCGCCGTCCTGCTGCGCAGCGCCGAGCAGGTGCTGGCGTTGAAGCCCGACGCCGCCGTGCTCGGCGGCCTCGACATCGGTGTGGTCGGGCCGCGCGGCAAGGTGGGCGTGGTGGGGCAACGCCCATCCGACCCCGAGCTGGCGTTCGAGGTGCGGGCCTTCTTCCCCGGCAACAACGGCATCGCCGAAGACCCGGTGACCGGCAGCCTGAACGCCGCGCTGGCGCAGTGGCTGATCGGCGCTGGCCTGGCGCCCGAGCGCTACGTGGCCAGCCAGGGCACCGCGCTGCGCCGCGCCGGGCGCGTGCACATTCAGCGCGCCGCCGACGGCACCATCTGGGTCGGCGGCGAATCGGTCAGCTGCGTGCAGGGCACGGTGCTGCTGTGAACGCCACGTTCGACCACCTCGTGGTCGCGGCCGCCACGCTGGCCGAGGGCGTGGACTGGTGCGAAAGCGCCCTGGGCCGCACGCCCGCGCCGGGCGGCGCGCACGCGCTGTTCGGCACCCACAACCGCCTGCTGCGGCTCGATGGCGCCGAGCGCGCCTACCTCGAGCTGCTGGCCATCAACCCGGCGGCCACGCCCACGCGCGCGGCACCCCTGCGGCGCTGGTTCGACCTGGACGATCCCGCGCTGCGCGAGCGCCTGCGCGCCCACGGCCCGCGGCCCATCCACTGGGTCGCGCGCGTCGACGACATCGAAGCCGCGCGCGCCGCCTGGCTGGCGCAGGGCATCGACCCCGGCCCGGTGCTCACCGCCTCGCGCGAAACGCCGCGCGGCCTGCTGCAATGGCGCATCACCGTGCGCGACGACGGCGCGCGCGGCTTCGACGGCCTGTTGCCCACCCTGATCCAGTGGGGCGGCATCCACCCGGTTGCCACCCTGCCCGCCAGCGGCCTGCAATTGCGCGGGCTGCAACTGGCCCATCCGCGTGCGGCGGCACTGAACACGGCCCTGGACGCCATCGGCATGCGCCTTCGCGTGCGCGAGGGCGAGGCCCTGATCAGCGCCCACCTGCACGACGGCCAGCAGGACCTGGACCTGCTGGCCAAGCCCTAAACCTCCGTCCATGAGCATCGTCCTACCTACCCTTGCCTGCATCGAAAAAGCCGCCACCACGGTCTACCGCTCCTTCGCCGCCACGCCGCAGTACCGCTGGGCCACGCTGAGCGCGCGCCTGGGCACCGCCTGCTGGATCAAGCACGAGAACCACACCCCCGTGGGCGCCTTCAAGATCCGCGGCGGCCTCACCTACTTCGAGCACCTCGCGCGGCGCGGCGCGCTGCCGCGCGAGGTCATCTCCGCCACGCGCGGCAACCACGGCCAGAGCGTGGCCTGGGCCGCGCGCGCGCACGGCGTGGCCTGCACCATCGTCGTGCCGCACGGCAACTCGGTCGAGAAGAACGCCGCCATGCGCAGCCTGGGCGCCACGCTGATCGAGCACGGCGACGAGTTTCAGGCCGCGCGCGAGCACGCCGGCGCGCTGGCGGCCGAGCGCGGCGCGCACATGGTGCCGAGCTTCCACGCCGACCTGCTGAGCGGCGTGGCGACCGCCTGGTGGGAGTTCCTGCGCGCCGTGCCCGAACTCGACGTCGCCTACGTGCCCATCGGCCTGGGCTCGGGCGCGTGCTCGGCCATCGCCGCCAAGCGCGCGCTGGGCCACCGCGTGCGCATCGTGGGCGTGGTGAGCAGCGGCGCCACCACCTACGCCGACTCGCTGGCCGCGGGCCGCGTGGTGCCGGCGCCGGTGAGCACGGTGCTGGCCGACGGCATGGCCTGCCGCGTGGCCGAGGCCGACGCGCTGCCCCTGCTGGCCGACGGCCTGGACCACGTGGTGCGGGTGAGCGACGAGGCCGTGGCCGAGGCCATGCGCGCGCTGTTCGCCGACACGCACAACGTGGCCGAGGGCGCCGGCGCCGCGGCCTTTGCGGCGGCCTGGCAGGAGCGCGAGCACCTGCGCGGCCAGGCGGTGGGCGCCGTGCTCAGCGGCGGCAACGTGGACAGCGAGGCCTTCGCCCGCGTGCTCAGTCGCTCGACTTGACCAGCCGCGCCACGATCTCGCAGAACTGCTCGACGGCGTCGGTCTTGAAGACCACCTCGCGCACACCGGCGGCGCGCGCCTCGGCCTGCAGCTCGTCGGTGATGTAGCCCGAGGCCACGGCCACCGTCAGCCGTGGCTCGATGCTCAGCGCCTCGCGCGCGACCTCCAGGCCCGACATGCCGGGCATGTTGTAGTCGGTGAGCAGCAGGGCGAACTCGCCGGGCTTGTCGCGCAGGGCGGCCAGGGCGTCGGCCTGCACCGACAGGGCCGTCACGCGGTAGCCGCGCCGCTCCAGCAGGCGTCGCACCAGGAAGACGAGCGTGTCGTCGTCGTCGAGGTAGAGGATGTGGGGGGCGCCCTCCGGCGAGGCCGGGGCGTCGGGTCGGGGCTGGGGATTTTCCACGGCGGGCATTGTGACGGGTTTGTCTTCGGCTGTCGCTTCGTCGGCGGGCAAGGGTGGCAGCCACAGCGTGATGGTGGTGCCCTTCTGGGGCGTGCTGCACACCTCGATGTGGCCACCGTGCGCCTCCACGAGGCCCAGCACCACGGACAGGCCCAGGCCGGTGCCCTGGCCCACGGGCTTGGTGGTGAAGAAGGGCTCGAACATGCGGCGCTGCACCCGCTCGTCCATGCCGCAGCCGTCGTCGATCACGCGCAGCCGCAGCACGGGCAGGCCCGCCGCCCGGCAGGCCTGGGCCAGCGCGGGGGGCAGCTGCGCCTGCGACACCGGCACGCTGTCCAGCGCGACCTCGATGCGCCCGCCGGCCGCGGGAAGGGCGTGCAGCGCGTTGGTGCCCAGGTTCACCAGCACCTGCTGCAGCTGGGTGGCGTCGCCCGAGACCTCGGGCAGCGGCGGCACGATGGTCTGCACCAGCTGCACCTGCGAGGGCAGCGCCGCGCGCAGCAGCGCGCAGGACTCCACCACCACCGCGGCCAGCGGCACGCGCGCGCGCGCCAGCGGCTGCTGGCGGCTGAAGGTCAGGATCTGGCGCACCAGCTCGCGTCCGCGCCGCGCGGCGGTGCTGATCTCGCCCAGGCTTTCGTGCGCCGGCGCCTGGGCCGGCAAGTCCTCGCGCGCGAGGTCGGCGTTGCCCAGGATCGCGGTCAGGATGTTGTTGAAGTCGTGCGCCACGCCCCCGGCCAGCGTGCCCAGGGCCTGCATCTTCTGCGACTGCGACAGGCGCGCCTCCAGCGCCTTCTGCTCCGACTGCGCGTCCTTCATGGCGGTGATGTCGATGAAGGTCAGCACCACGCGGCGCAGGCCGCCCTGCGAATCGTTTTCGGGATAGCCGCTGCACAGCGCCCAGCGCAGGCGCGCGCCGCCATCGATCGGCAGGCCCACCACCACGTCGCGCACCGGCTGGCCGGTGATGAGCACGCGCTCGAAGGGCCGGTCGTGGCGGCGCAGCGGCTGGCCGTTCTCGTCGAGCATGAGCCAGCTCTCGTAGCTCGGCTCGGGCACCACGCCGTCCGCGCCCACCGCGCTCCAGGTGAGGAAGCGCCGCGCCGCGGTGTTCATGCGCCACAGCGTGTGGTCGGGGTGAAAGACCATCACGCCGGCGTCCAGGTTGTCCACCAGGCGCTGCAGGTCGGCCTCGCGCTGGCGCTGCACGGCGCGCGCGGCCTGGGCCTCGTCGCGCAGGCGCAGCATCAACAGGCACTGGAAGGCCAGCACGCACAGCAGGTAGGCGATCAGGAAGCAGAAGGTGAGCAGCGCCACCGCGGGCAGGAAAGGCCAGCGCAGCACCACCGCGATCAGCGCATAGCCCAGCAGCAGGGCCACCTGCAGCCACAGCACGCTTTCCAGGGCGCGGAACTCCGTCGGCGCCGGCCAGGGACGGTGGGCGCGCGCGTCGCCGATCATGAGCAGCAGCAGGGCGACGTTGGTGCCCAGCCACAGCAACTGGCGCGCGGGCAGGCTGTCGATGACCTCGATGAAGAACACGTTCACCGGCCATTGCACGAGCAGCAGCAGCAACACGCCGGTCATCACGCGGCGCACCGACAGGCCCAGGTAGGCCCGGAAGCCCACCCACAGCAGCGCGAAGGTGAGCGAGAACAGCAGGTTGCTCAGCGGCATGCCCACCCAGCCAGGCAGCAGCGGGCGCGCCATCATGGCCGCCGCGGCGCAGGTGTGCGTGAGGCAGGCCAGCGCCCACCAGCCCAGGCCGCCCACGTGGCGCAGGCGCCGGTGCTGGGCCCAGAAGGCCAAACCGATGACAACGTCGATGCCTGTCCACACCGCCAGCAGCGTGGGCAGGTGAAACCACATGAGTTCGGGGATACCGGTGGCCATCGAAAGAGGGGGAACGCGGACCGGGCGCCGGCGACGCCTTTGGGAAGAATGACCGATTGCAGCACGCGCTCCCGCGCACGGCGCCCGGATAAGCGGCACGAAAACCGTGCAAACCGGTCCCCCAGCGCGGGCGGCCTGGCGAATGGTGCGCTTTCGCACAGGTGACAGCCAGGGCCGGGTTCAGTCGCTGCCGGGACAAAAGCCGCCGCGGCCCGCGACCCAGAATCGCGCCATGGGAACGCTTTACCTCGTGCGACACGGCCAGGCCTCGTTCGGCGCCGCCGACTACGACCAGCTCAGCGAGCTGGGCCGGCGCCAGTCGCTGAGCCTGGGCCGTTACTGGGCCGAGCGCGGGGTGGGCTTCGACGCCGTGATCACCGGTTCGCTGCGGCGCCACCAGCAGACCTGGGCCGGCATCGCCGAAGGCGCCGGGCTCGCGCTGCAGCCGCTGGTGATGGCGGGCCTGAACGAGTACGACGCCGATGCGGTGATCCGCTGCGTGCACCCGCAGCCGCTGGCCAAGCCCGACACGCCCGAGCAGTACCGCCAGCATTTCCGCCTGCTGCGCGACGGCCTGACGCAGTGGATGGCGGGCACCGTGAGCCCGCAGGGCATGCCCAGCTACGACGGCTTCGCGCGCGGCGTGGCCGAGGCGCTGGCGCACGTGCGCGGCGCGCACCATGGGCAGAACGTGCTGATCGTGTCCAGCGGGGGGCCCATCGCCACCGCCGTGGGCCAGGTGCTGGGGCTGAGCCCGGAGGCGAGCATCGAGCTGAACCTGCGCATCCGCAACAGCGCCGTGACCGAGTTCCAGTTCACGCCCAAGCGGCACAGCCTGCTGACCTACAACACGCTGCCGCACCTGGACGGGGTGGACTACAAGGACTGGGTCACGTACGCCTGAGCGTTCTGTCGGCTCTCTGCCTGTTTCACGCGTCTGTTTCGCTCGTCTGTTTCGCTCGCCGGCTTCGCGCTGACGGCTGGCGGGGTCCGCGTTCTCCGGCCCACGCTCGCTGGCGCATACCCCGGTAGGCCTGCGTTGTCTCTTCAACACCGTGCCGGCACTCAGCCTCTGTGGCAGCCGCGAATGGGGCCTGCGCCCGCGAACCCCACCATCCGTCGAGAGTGACGCCCGAGCAGGCCAAGGAGGGCATCGGGGTCAGGAAATCGGGGTCAGATTCCATTTGGCCAGCGATCAACGCTCGAAGGGTGTCCGGTCTTCTTTGGCCGGCCCGCGCGTTTCGGGGACGGCGGTGTGGGTGCCCGGGCG
>NZ_MKSS01000189.1:0-2318 GCF_001897365.1 Hydrogenophaga sp. 70-12 | reverse complement strand
TGCTGTCGACCTGCACTTTGCTGGCGGTGCGCGGCGAATGGCCCAGTGCCTCGGTGCTGGTGGCGGCCGCCATGATCGTGGGCGCGGCGGTATTGGCCACGCGCGCGCGCTGAGACCGCCTCAGTCGACCAGCAGCGCGGCCGGGTCGTCGGACTGCAGCACGGTCTGCGCCCAGGCGGCCAGCTTGCCCGTGTCGCTGCGCAGGATTTGCTGCTTGACCGCGAGGATGCGCGAGGGGTGCATGGAGAAGCTGCGCAGCCCCAGGCCCAGCAGCAAGCGCGTGAGCGTCACGTCACCCGCCATCTCGCCGCACACGCTCACGCCCTTGCCCTGGGCGCGCGCCTGCGCGATGGTGCTGGCCACCAGCTGCAGCACCGCCGGGTGCAGCGGGTCGTACAGGTGCGACACGGCCTCGTCGGCGCGGTCGATGGCCAGGGTGTACTGGATCAGGTCGTTGGTGCCGATCGACAGGAAGTCGAAGTGGCGCAGGAACAGCGGGATGGTCAGCGCCGCCGCGGGCACCTCGATCATGGCGCCGAGCCGCACCTCGCCGAAGGGCACGTCGGCCACGGTGAGCTGGTCGCGCGCGCGGTTCACCAAAGCCAGGGTCTGGCGGATCTCGCTCGCGTGCGCGAGCATGGGAATGAGCAGGTTGACCGGTCCGTGCGCGGCCGCGCGCAGGATGGCGCGCAGCTGCTCAAGGAACATGGCCGGATCGGCCAGGCTCCAGCGGATGGCGCGCAGGCCCAGGGACGGGTTGAGGTGGTCGTCGCCGCGCGCGGCGCTGCGGTCCAGCGGCTTGTCGGCGCCCACGTCCACGGTGCGGATGGTGACCGGCAGGCCCTGCATGCCCTCGACGGCGCGGCGGTAGGCGCGGTACTGCTCCTCCTCGTCGGGCAGGCGGCCGTTGCGGCCCATGAAGAGGAATTCGCTGCGGAACAGGCCAACGCCAGCGGCACCGGCCTTGAGCGCACCTACCACGTCGTCGGGCTGCTCGATGTTGGCCAGCAGCTCGATCTTCTGGCCGTCCAGCGTGACGGCCGGCGTGTTCTTCAACCGCGAGAGCTTCTCGCGCTCGACCTCGCCCTGGCGCTGCTTGTAGCCGTACTCGGCCAGCACGATGGGCGACGGATCGACCACCACCACGCCGGCGTCGCCGTCGATCACCACCCAGTCGTCCTGGCGGATCAGGTGGCTGGCCGAGCGCGCGCCCACCACGGCCGGGATGTCCAGGCTGCGCGCCACGATGGCGGTGTGGCTGGTCTTGCCGCCGACGTCGGTGACGAAGCCGGCGAACACGCTCTGCTTGAACTGCAGCATGTCGGCCGGCGAAAGGTCGTGCGCAATGAGCACCAGCGGCTCGTCCTCGCTCGCGCGCGCGGTCGCGACGGCGGGTGCGGCGATCGGCGTGGCCTGGCCGCGCATCACGCGCAGCATGCGGTCCACCAGTTGCTCCAGGTCGGCCTTGCGCTCGCGCAGGTAGGGGTCTTCCATCTCGTCGAACTGGCGCGAGATGACCTCCAGCTGCGTGGTCAGGGCCCATTCGGCGTTGTAGTGCCGGTCCTGCACCCAGTGCTTCACGCCGTCGGTGAGCTGCTCGTCCTGCAGCAGCATGAGGTGCACGTCGAGCAGCGCCGCGAGCTCGGGGTGGGCGTCGACCTGGCCCAGGCCAACCAGGCCCTGCTGCACGCGCAGGATCTCCTCGGCCACCGCCTTGCGCGCCTGGCGCAGGCGCTCGATCTCGCCCTCCACCTCGTGCGCCGCGATGAGGCGGTGCGCCACGTCCACGCGGCTGGCGGCGACGATCACGGCCCGCCCGATGGCCACGCCTCGGGACACGGCGAGACCATGAACGGAGAACGTCATGTGTCGCCGCCGGAGCGCCTCAAGGCGAAGCCGCGCCCTCGGGGACCCTTGGCCCGCGAAGCGGCAGCGCGTGGGGGCCTCTTCATTCGCCCTCGCCGAACTTGTCGTTGATGAGGGCCAGCAACGCGTCCATCGCGGCGCGCTCGTCGCTGCCGTCGGTCTCGATGTCCACCGTGCTGCCCAGTCCCGCGGCCAGCATCATCACGCCCATGATGCTCTTGGCGTTGACGCGGCGTTCGCCGCGCGACATCCAGACATCGCTGATGAAGGTGCCCGCCAGCTTGGTGAGCTTGGCCGAGGCGCGGGCGTGCAGGCCCAGCTTATTGCTGATGGTCGCGGTGGTCTTGATCATGCGGGGATCGTCGGGCCTGGTTTTGCGGAGCGGTCACGGCCACCTGCATCACGCCCTGCGTGGCACCGATGATGGCGCGCGAGATCAGCGCGTCGAGCGA
>NZ_MKSS01000188.1:0-2324 GCF_001897365.1 Hydrogenophaga sp. 70-12 | reverse complement strand
GGTCGGTGGTGGCGACCAGGCGCCCGCGCACGCCCGGGTCGCTCAGGTTCACGCCGGGGGCGCTCAGGTCCACGATGGTGAGATCGAGCTGGTTGAGCATCGCGGCCAGGTCGTCGAGCGAGGTATTGGCGGGCTGCGTGATGCCCTCGCCCACCACCACCATCTGCTGCTGCGTATTGCCGGTGAAGGTGTAGCGCGCGCCGGGCGCGGCGGCGGGATCGAAGCTGATGGTGGGAGACAGGCTGGCCGTGCCGGAGAACAGGTAGCGCCCCTCCTGGTCGCGCGTGTTCGCGAAAGCCAGCACGCTGTCGCGCAGCGACTCGAGCGATCCCGAGACGGCGTTCACATCGGCGCTGCTGTTGGAGCCGTCGGCGGCGAACAGCAGCAGGTCCTGCAGTTGCAGCATGTCGTTGCTGATGCTGTCCAGGATGGATTCGCTCTGGCGCTGGCGCGACATGAGGGAACCCACGTTGTCGCGGTACTGCCTGAGGGCGGCCTCCTCGCGGTCCAGCCGCGCCAGGCGGACGCTGGAGATCGGGTCGTCGGACGGCAGCAGCACACGCTGGCCGTAGGCCATCTGCGTGAGCACCTTCTCGACGCGCGCCGTGGCCGCCTGCAGCGAGGTGCTCATGGTGATGTGGAACTGGTTGCTGGCGATGCGCATGTCCGGCTCCCTTGGCTCAGCGCAGCGACCCGATGACCGCGTCGAACAGCTCGCCCGCGACCTGGATCACCTTCATGTTGGCGGTGTACATCTGCTGGTACTGCACGAGGTTGATGGCTTCCTCGTCGGTGTTGACGCTGCTGGTGGACGCCCAGCTCTGCTGCGCCTGGTCGCGCACGGTCTTGGCCGTGTCGAACGAGGCCTGGGACTGCTGGCTGCGAATGCCGATGCCGCCGAGCAGCTGGGTGTAGACGTCGCCCATGCGCACCGTGCCCAGGCCGGCGATGGGCACCGACTGGTTCTGCAGGCCGATGATCGCCAGCAGGTTGTCGCTGTTGCCCGCCTGCAGCGGATCGCTGGAGAACGCCAGTTCATCGCCCGTGACGCCCGGGCGCACCGAGAGCAGACCGTTGGCGCCGTTGAAGACGAACAGGTCGGTGCCGGGCGAACCGTCGGGCGCGAAGCCCGCCGCCAGCTGGCCGTTCACCCGGGTGGCCAGCTCCTCGGCCAGCGAGGCAATCGAGGCCACCGTGGGCATGAGCACGCCGTCCTCGAACTCGTAAAGGCCACCGAGCTGGCCCGCCAGGCCCTCGGTGCGCACCTTGAACGACTCCTTGGCGAAGGCCACCTCGATGGCCTGCGATCCGTCGAGCTGGTTCACGAGCGCCATGCGGCCCGCCACCCCGCCCGCCACGAGCGGCACGCCGGACTTGAGCGAGACGCTGCGCGAACCGTCGGGTTGGTCCACCACCGACAGGCCCACCAGCTGGGACAGCTCGTCGATGCGCAGGTCGCGCTCGTCGACCAGGCCCGAGGGATTGACGTTGATCGACTCGGCGGCGGTGATCTCGCCGTTGAGCCGGGCGATCTGTTCCGCCAGGTTGTTGATCTGCGTGACCGAAGCCCCGCGCTGCTGGCCGATCGAGAGGCGCTGGTTGAGCAGCACCTGGTTGAGGCCGTTGAAGCGCTGCGCGAGCGCCTCGGCCTCGGTGATGATCTGCTGGCGCAGCGGCGCCGAGTTCGGGTCCACGCTGGCGGCGTTGAGCGCGCCGAAGAAGGCGTCCAGGCCCTTGTTGAGGCTGGAACCCTCGCCCGACATCACCTGCTCGATCTGCTTCAGGTAAGGCTGCACGGTCTCGTGGCGGCCCAGCTCGGACGCGGCCGACCAGAGCTGGTGGCTCTTGTAGCCGTCGCTGAAGCGAATGAGCGAGGGCACGCGCACGCCATTGCCGCTGCCGGCCGCGCCGGCCGCCGTGGGCCCCACGGCCGAGAACAGTGCGCCCTGGCGGGTGAAGCCGGGCGTCATCGCGTTGGCGACGTTGTGGCTGGTGGTGTTCAGGGCGGCCTGCGCGGCCATCGCGCCGCTCAGGGCGATCTGCTGGATCTTCATGGTGTGGGCCCGGTGGCGTCGGCGGGCGAAGCGCCCGCGCCTTGCCCTGACAGGGCGACCGGATCAGCGCCGGACTTAAGCGGCACGGGCATGGCGGGCGGCAGGAGCTGGCGCAGGATCACGTCGGCGATGCCGAAGGCGCGCTGGCGCGCCATGGCGTCGGCCACCTGCGTGTCGGCGATGTCCAGCATGTCCTGGTGGATGCGGTCCTTGAAGGGGCTGTCCTCACCCGCCAGGGCCTGCGTGGCCTGGCGCATCTGCTTGAGCATC
>NZ_MKSS01000187.1:0-12402 GCF_001897365.1 Hydrogenophaga sp. 70-12 | reverse complement strand
GGCCATCGTCGATGGCCTGGAGGACGTCAAGGGCCAGGACATCGTGGTCTTCAACACCGAGGAGCTCTCGCCGCTGTTCGAGCGCGTGATCGTCGCCAGCGGCACCTCCAACCGCCAGACCAAGGCCCTGGCCGCCAGCGTGCGCGACGCGGTGCGCGAAGCCGGCTTCGACAAGCCGCGCATCGAGGGCGAGGAGAACGGCGAATGGATCATCGTGGACTGCGGCCCGGCCGTGGCGCATGTGATGCAGCCCGCCATCCGCCAGTACTACCGGCTCGAAGAGATCTGGGGCGCCAAGCCCGTGCGCCTGACGTCGGCCGCGAAGAAGGCCGCCGCGGCGAAGAAGCCCGCCAAGCCGGCCGCCGAACGCGCCGCCGAGGCCAAGCCGGTGTCGGCCAAGGCCGTGGCGCGCAAGGCCGCGGCCAAGGGCGCGGGCCGCGGCGCCACGCCGGTGGGCAAGGCCGCCCCGGCCAAGAAGGCGCCGGCCAAGAAAGCCGCGCCCGGCCGGGCACCCGCCGCCAAGAAGGCGGCGCCCGCCAAGCCGCGCGCCGGCATGGCCAAGGTGGTGGTCAACGCGCCGGCGGCGAAGAAGAAGGCCTCGCCCAAGGCCGCGCCCTCGGCGGCCCGCAAGCCGGCCAGGCCCGCCGCCAAGAAGAAGGCATGAAGCTCGTGATCGTCGCGGTCGGGCAGAAGGTGCCCGACTGGGCACAGACCGCCTACGACGATTACGCCAAACGTTTCCCCCCCGAGCTGCGCGTCGAGCTCAAGGCCGTCAAGACCGAGCCGCGCGGCTCCAAGACCACCGAAACCCTTTGGGCCGCCGAACGCCAGCGCATCGAGGCGGCCATTCCGCGCGGGGCGCGCGTGGTCGCGCTCGACGAGCGCGGCACGCCGCTCACCACCCAGGCGCTGGCCCAGCAGCTGCGGCAGTGGCAGCTGGGTGGGGACGACGTGGCCCTGGTCATCGGCGGGCCCGACGGCCTGGACCCGGCCTTTCGCGAGGCCGCGCACCAGCGCATCCGGCTGTCCGACCTGACCCTGCCGCACGCCATGGTGCGCGTGCTGCTCATCGAGCAGCTCTACCGGGCCTGGTCCATCAACGCGAACCACCCCTACCACCGCGAATGAAAAAAAGCCCCCTCGCGTCGCCGCTGCGCGGGTCGCTGTCCCCCGACGGGGCGGGTGTCGCCTTGGCGCGACCCGGCGGCGAAACCCGCTTGAACTTCATCTACCTGGCTTCCCAGAGCCCGCGCCGGCGCGAGCTGCTCACGCAGTGGGGCGTGCGCCACGAACTGCTGCTGCCCGACGCCGACGAGGACGCCGAGTCGCTGGAGGCCGCTCGGCCGAACGAGGCCCCCGCGCGTTACGTGCAGCGCGTCACCGCGCTCAAGCTGGAGGCCGCGCTCGCGCGACTGAAGCGCCGCGGCCTGCCGCCGGCGCCCGTGCTGTGCGCCGACACCACCGTGGCCCTGGGCCGGCGCATCCTGGGCAAACCCGCCGACGCCGCCGAGGCGCGGCGCATGCTGGCCGACCTGTCGGGCCGCACGCACCGCGTGCTCACGGCCGTGGCCGTGGGCCGGGGCGCGCGGCGCTGGTCCGCGCTCTCGACCTCCCTGGTCAGCTTCGACACGCTCACGCCGACGCAGATCCGCCGCTACGTCGAGGGCGGCGAGCCCATGGGCAAGGCCGGCGCCTACGCCATCCAGGGCCACGCGGGCCTGTGGGTGAGCCGCATCGCCGGCAGCCACACGGGCATCGTGGGCCTGCCCGCCTTTGAAACCGCCGGGCTGCTGCGCGCGGCCGGCCTTCCCATCCTCTGACGGGGCTCAAGCCATGAACCAGGACATCCTGATCAACTGGTCTCCGCAGGAGACACGCGTGGCGGTGGTGGAGCAGGGCGCCGTGCAGGAGGTGCACATCGAGCGCACGCTGGAGCGCGGGCTGGTGGGCAACATCTACCTGGGCAAGGTCTCGCGCGTGCTGCCGGGCATGCAGTCGGCCTTCCTGGACATCGGCCTGGACCGCGCGGCGTTCCTGCACGTGGCCGACCTGATGCCCAACATCCAGGCCAAGCACGCCACGCCGCGCGCGCCGGCACCGGCCGACGCCGAGCCGGCGCCCGCCGCGGGCGGTGCCGCGCCGGCCGCCGCGCCCAAGGTGCTGGCGCCCAACCCGGTGCTGCCGATCGAGAAGCAGATCTTCGAAGGCCAGGCCCTGATGGTGCAGGTGCTCAAGGACCCGATCGGCACCAAGGGCGCGCGGCTGACGGCCCAGATCAGCATCGCGGGCCGACTGCTGGTGTTCCTGCCGCAGGACAACCACATCGGCGTGTCGCAGAAGATCCCGGCCGCCCAGCGCGAGGCCCTGCGCCAGCGCCTGCTGGCCCTCACCGCCACCGCCGACGGCAGCCCGGCGGGCGGTTTCATCCTGCGCACCAACGCCGAAGACGCCGACGACGAGGAGCTGGCCGACGACGTCGCCTACCTGCGCAAGACCTGGCTGCGCATCAAGGAGGCCGCGCTGCGCCAGCCGCCGGCCTCGCTGCTGCACGAGGATCTGAACCTCATGCAGCGCGTGCTGCGCGACCTGTCGGGCGCCGGCACGCAGTCCATCCGCATCGACTCGCGCGAGCAGTTCGGCCTGATGCAGGGCTTCGCCGGCGAGTTCATGCCCGACACGGTGGCCAAGCTGCAGCACTACAGCGGCGAGCGGCCGATCTTCGACCTGTTCAACGTGGACGAAGAGATCGTGCGCGCCCTGGGTCGGCGGGTGGAGCTCAAGTCGGGCGGCTACCTGGTCATCGACCAGACCGAGGCCCTGACCACGGTGGACGTGAACACCGGTGGCTTCGTGGGCGCGCGCAACTTCGACGACACGGTGTTCCGCACCAACCTGGAGGCCGCACAGGCGATCGCGCGCCAGCTGCGGCTGCGCAACCTGGGCGGCATCGTCATCGTCGACTTCATCGACATGACGCGCGACGACCACCGCGAGGCGGTGCTGGCCGAGTTCCGCAAGCAGCTCGCGCGCGACCGGGTCAAGACCATGACCGGCGGCTTTTCGCAGCTGGGCCTGGTGGAGATGACGCGCAAGCGCACGCGCGAATCGCTGGCCCACATGCTCAGCGAGCCCTGCGAGGCCTGTGGCGGTAAGGGTGCGGTGAAGACGCCGCGCAGCGTGTGCTACGACATCCTGCGCGAGATCCTGCGCGAGGCGCGCGCCTTCAACCCGCGCGAGTTCCGCGTGGTGGCCTCGCCCAAGGTGGTGGAGCTGTTCCTCGACGAGGAACGCGCGCACCTGGCGGGCCTGTCGGAGTTCATCGGCAAGCCGATCTCCCTGCAGAGCGAGAGCTCGATGACGCAAGAGCAGTACGACATCGTGCTGATGTGAGCCCTCAGCCGCCCGCCGCCGGCCAGTAGTGGCTGTCCGGCAGCGCGCGCGCCCCGAAGATGGCCTGCCCGACGCGCACCACGGTGGCGCCTTCTTCGATCGCGATCTCGAAATCGCCGGACATGCCCATGGACAGCTCCTCCAGGCCGATGCCGGCGGGCGCGTCCTGGCGCAGCCGCTCGCGCAGTTCGCGCAGCAAGACGAAGCAGCGCCGCACGCGCTGCGCCTCGGACGACAACAGCGCCAGCGTCATCAGGCCGCGCACGCGCAGCGCCGCGAAGGCCGGCAGGGCCCGCAGGAAGGCCGGCACCTCATCGGGCGCCAGGCCGTACTTGCTGGCCTCGCCCGAGGTGTTGACCTGAACGAACACGTCCAGCGAACGGCCTTCCAGTTGCAGGCGGCGGTCCAGCGCCTCGGCCACGCGCAGGCTGTCCAGGGCCTGGAACTCGCTGGCGAAGCGCGCCACCAGCTTGGCCTTGTTGGTCTGCAGGTGGCCGATGACGGACCAGCGCAGACCGGCCAGGTCCGGCGTGGCCTCCCACTTGCCCAGGGCCTCCTGCACCTTGTTCTCGCCCAGCAGGCGGCAGCCCGCCGCGTGGGCCAGGCGCACGCGTTCCACGGGCTGGGTCTTGCTGACGGGCAGCAGGCGCACCTCGGCGGGGTCTCGCCCCACGCGCCGGCAGGCCGCGGCGATGCGCGCCTGCACCTCGTCGAGGTGGCGGCGCAGGTCCGCCACCGTCAGGGCCTGGGGGTAGCGGCCGTGCCGGTCGTGCCGGGTGGGGGTGTCGGGCGTTGGCATCGCCATCAGGGTCTCGCTCCCTTGTCCGCCAGTGCCGTCGTGCGCGCCAGCCGCCCCGGCCAGTGGCCGTGCAGCGCCGCGTGCGCGGCCAGCCCGATCAGCAGCCCCCAGAAGGCGCCGCCGATGCCGAACAGGCTGATGTTGGCGGCCGCCGCCAGGAAGGTGATCAGCGAGGCCTCGCGCGTGCGGGCGTCGGCCAGGGCGCCGGACAGGCTGGCGCCGATGGTGCCCAGCAGCGCCAGGCCCGCCAGGGTGGTGATGAAGGTGGCCGGCAAGGCCATGAAGGCAGCGGCCAGCGTCACCCCGAACACGCCCACCAGCACGTAGAACAGGCCCGCGGCGATGCCGGCGATCCAGCGCTTGGACGGGTCCTCGTGCGCCTCGCGGCCGGTGCAGATGGCCGCCGTGATCGCCGCGAGGTTGAAGGCGTGCGAGCCGAAGGGCGCCATCAGGAGCGAGCCCAGCCCGGTGACGCCCACGATGGGATCGGCGCGGCTCTTGAAGCCGTCGTTGCGCAGCACCAGCATGCCCGGCATGTACTGGCCGGTGAGCGTGATCAGGAACAGCGGCAGCGCCACGCTGAGCAGGGCGTTGAGCGTGAACTCGGGCGGCGTGAACACCGGCGCGGCGAAGCGCAGCGCCAACCCCGAGAGATCGACGCGGTTCTGCGCCAGCAGGAAAGCCAGCCCCAAGGCCAGGATGCCGACCACGGCGTAGCGCGCCGTGACCCGCTTGAGCAGCACGTAGGCCACGATCAGCAGGCCGGCCAGCGTGGGGTCCACGCTCAGACCGCCCAGGGCCTTGATGCCGAAGGGCAACAGGATGCCGGCGAGCAGGCCGGCGGCCACCCCGGGTGGGATCAGGCGGATGAGCCGCTCGAACCCGCCCGACAGGCCCAGCACCACGAAGGCGGCGGCCGACACCAGATAGGCCGCGATGGCCTGCGGGTAGGGCGTGGTGGCCAGGGCCGTCACCAGGAAGGCCGCGGCCGGCGTGGACCAGGCGGTGATGATGGGCTCGCGCGAGCGCCAGCTCAGCAGCAGGCCGGTCACGCCCACGCCGATGGACACCGACCAGACCCAGGAGGCGGTCTGCGCCGCGCTCAGGCCCGCCACCTGGGCGGCCTGGAACACGAGGATGAAGGTGCCGCCGTAGTTGACGAGGACCGAGACCAGCCCGGCGACGACGGGGTGGGGCAAGTCGCTCCAGCGAAGGGGCGTGGGGGAGGGGGTGGGAGGCATGGGGGTGTTGTAGGGTGAAAATGGTTGGACATCTCCTGCCATTTTTCTGACGTTACCCAGACCAATTGTTCAAACACGCCCTGCTCGAATCGGTCAAGGCCGGCGTCGCCGATCCGGCACGGGCCACCTTGCCCCTGCACGCGCGCGTGCAGCGCGCCGTGCGCCAGCTCATCCTCGACGGCGCGCTGGAGGCCGGCCGGCCTTTGCCGGCCTCGCGCGCGCTGGCCCGGTCGCTGGGTGTGTCGCGCGACACGGTGGAAGCCGCGTACGGCCAGCTGCACGCGGAGGGCTTCATCGAGCGGCGCGTGGGCCGCGGCAGCGCCGTGTCGGCACGGGCCCGGGGCCTGGGGGCGCGCGCGCCGGCGGGGCGCCCACCCGCCCACCCGGGGGAGGCGCGCCTGAGCCGGCGCGGCGCCGCCCTGTTCCAGGGCGGCGGCGTGCGGGACTTTGTCGCGCCGCGCGCCTTCGCGCCCGGCGTGCCGGAGGTCCGGGCCTTTCCGCTGGCCACCTGGGAGCGACTGGAGCGCCAGGTGCTGAAGGCGCACGGCGCGGCGGCCCTGCTGCACAGCCCGCCGCAGGGCATGGAGGCGCTGCGCCGGGCCATCGCGGCCTACGTGAACCTGGAGCGCGGCGCGCGCGCCACGCCCGAGCGCGTGCTGGTGCTGACCAGCTCCCAGCAGGCGCTGAGCCTGTGCGCCACCGTGCTGCTGGACGCCGGCGAGCGCATCCTCGTCGAGGACCCCATGTACCACGGTGCGCGCAAGGCCTTCGAGGCCGCCGGCCTGGCGTGCGTGCCGGTGCCGCTGGACGCCGAGGGCATGCGGGTGGACCAGCTGCACCAGGCGGCACCGCAGGCGCGGGCGGTGTTCCTGACGCCGTCCCACCAGTTCCCGAGCGGGGCCACGCTGTCGCTGGACCGGCGGCTGGCCGCCATCGAATGGGCGCGCCAGCAGCAGGCCTGGATCATCGAGGACGACTACGACAGCGAATTCCACTACGCCGGCCGGCCCACGGCCTGCGTGCAGGGGCTCGA
The DNA here is from genome assembly GCF_001897365.1 of Hydrogenophaga sp. 70-12. Taxonomy (NCBI): domain Bacteria; kingdom Pseudomonadati; phylum Pseudomonadota; class Betaproteobacteria; order Burkholderiales; family Comamonadaceae; genus Hydrogenophaga; species Hydrogenophaga sp. 70-12. The sequence goes on along the minus strand of NZ_MKSS01000187.1, from coordinate 5,939 downwards.
TCCGCACGAGCGCACCGTCTACATCGGCACCTTCACCAAGTCGCTGTTCCCGGGCCTGCGCATCGGCTACATGGTGCTGCCGCCGCCGCTGGTGGCCCCCATGACGGTGGCGCGCACGCTGCTGGACGGGCACAGCGCGCCGATCCCGCAGCTCACGCTGGCCCGCTTCATCGAAGGCGGCCACTTCGGCGCGCACGTGCGCACCATGCGCGCCGTCTACGCCGAGCGGCGCGACGCGCTGGCGCGCCTGGTGCGCCAGCACCTGGCCGGCCTGGTGGAGCCCCGGGTGCCGGACGGCGGCCTGCAGATGCCCTGCGTGCTGGTCTGCGGCGTCCCCGAGCGCGAGGCCGTGGACGCGGCCCGCCGCGCGGGCATCGACCTGCTCGGGCTGACGGCCTTGCACGCCTCGCCCGGCGGGCACGAGGCGGGCTTCCTCATGGGCTTCGCGGCCCACGCGCCGAACGAGCTGGAGGCCGCCGTGCGGCAACTCGCGAAGGTGCTGCGCGCGCTGGCGCGCTGAGGGCAGGGGCGATCGATCGCGCCCGGCGCGGGCCTCAGGCCGCGCGGGCGGGGGCGTGCTCCCGCACCGGGCCCACGCGCGCCTCGATGGCCTGCTGCAGCTCGCGCCGCAGGCCGAGCAGGAAGCCGGCTTCCGCCACCACGAACAGCGGGCCGATGACCAGGCCCACCAGATCGTCCACGAAGGCGGGCTTGCGCCCCTCGTAGTAGTGGCCGACGAACTGGATCACCCAGCCCACGACGAACAGGCCCACGCCCACCGAGAGCCACACGGCCGTGGTCTGCGCCGCCACCGCCTGCGCGAACCACAGCGACAGGGCCATCAGCGCCGCCATCACCGCGCCCAGGCGCAGGTCCAGCTTGAGGTAGTACAGCACCGTGAGCAGCGTGACCAGCGTGGCGGGCGACAGCGCCACCGCGCCCCACTGCGCCAGCACCGGCCGCGCCAGCAGCACGGCCACGGCCAGCACGATCATGGGGATGCCGACGAAATGGGTGAGGATGTTGCGGCGGTCGCGGTGGTAGGCCGCGTACTGCGTGAGCTGTTCGCTGAGGTTGCGCATGGCGGGTCTCCGGCCGGGGCGGGCGTGTTGTCCCGCGCTTGTACACCCACGCGCCGCGGCGCTCAATCCGGGGTGACCTGGGGTGGGCTGGCCGGGGCGTCCGCGCCCGCCGTGCCCAGTCCTTGCGCGTGCAGCCGCGCGTACACGCCGTCGGCCGCCAGCAGATCGGCGTGCCGCCCCTGTTCCACGATGCGGCCCTCGGCCAGCACGATCACGCGGTCCGCGTGCTCGATGGTGGACAGCCGGTGCGCGATGACCAGGGTGGTGCGGCCTTTCATCAGGCGCGACAGCGCGTCCTGCACCAGGCGCTCGGACTCGTTGTCCAGCGCCGACGTCGCCTCGTCCAGGATCAGCACCGGCGAGTCCTTGTAGATGGCGCGCGCGATGGCCAGGCGCTGGCGCTGGCCGCCCGAGAGCTCGGTGGCGTTGTGGCCCACGTTGGTGTGCATGCCCTGCGGCAGGCGCTCCAGCAGCTCGCCCAGGTTGGCCGAGAGCAGGGCGGCGTGCACGCGGGCTTCGTCGAGTTCGCCGTCGACCGCGCCCAGGGCCACGTTGGCGGCCAGGCTGTCGTTGAGCATTACCACGTCCTGACTCACCAGCGCGAACTGGCGGCGCAGGCTGGCCAGGTCCCAGTCGGGCAGGGGCACGCCGTCCAGCGTGACCACCCCGCGCTCGACCTCCACGAAGCGCGGCAGCAGGTTGATGAGCGTGGTCTTGCCCGAGCCCGAGGGGCCGACGAAGGCCACCACTTCGCCGGGGCGGATGTCCAGTTCGATGCCGCGCAGCGCCAGGCCGGCCTCGGCCGCGTCGGCGCCGTCGGCCTTGGGCGGGTAGCGCACCCACACGCCGCGCAGCGCGATGGCGCCTTGCACGCGTTCGGCCACGTGCGTGCCGCCGGTCTGTTCGGGCGTCTGCTCGATGAGCTCGATGCCGCGCTCCAGCGCCGCCAGGCCGCGCGTGATGGGCGAGGCGATCTCGGCCAGGTGCCGGATCGGGGCGATCAGCATCAGCATGGCGGTGACGAAGGCCACGAAGTTGCCCACCGTGACGCCCGTGGTGCTGCTCTGCCACAGCGCCACCGCGATCACCGCCGACAGCGCGGCCGAGGCCAGCAGCTGGGTGAAGGGCGTCATGGCGGCCATGGCGATGGTGCTCTTGAGCGCCAGGCGGCGCAGCGCCACGCTCAGCTGGTCGAAGCGCTCGGCCTGGCGGCGCTGCGCGCCGTGCAGGCGCACCACGCGGTGGGCCAGGGCGTTTTCCTCCACCACGTAGGCCAGCTCGTCGGTGGCCTGCTGGCTGGCGCGCGTGAGGCGGTACAGGCGCTTGGAGAGCACTCGCATGATCCAGGCCAGGCCCGGGAACACCGCGATCACGATCAGCGTGAGCTTCCAGTTCAGGTAGAGCAGGTAGCCCATCAGCGCCACCAGCGTGAGGCTGTCGCGGGTGAGGGTGAGCAGGGACGACACCAGCATCTGCGAGCCGGTCTGCACCTCATAGACCAGGGTGTTGGACAGCTTGCTCGCACTCTGGCGCGAGAACAGCGCCAGCTGGGCCGCGTTGAGCTTGGCGAACATGGCGCGGCGCAGGTTGAGCATGCCCACGTTGGCCGTGTACGACAGGGCGTACTGCGCCACGAAGGAGGCGATGCCGCGCACGCCGAACAGGCCCATGAAGGCCAGCGGCACCATCCACAGCGGAATGCGGCCATCGTTGAAGCCCTCGTCGAGCAGGGTCTTGAGCAGGGCGGGGATCAGGGGCTCGGTCAGCGCCCCGATCACGGTGGCCAGCGCGGCGAAGAAGATGCCGGTCTTCGCGTCCCGGAAGTAGGGCCAGACGCGCAGCAGCCGCTGGCGCAGCGGGCCGGAGGGGAGGGCGGCGGACGGGTCGGAGGGGTTCAAATCGGGGCGGATGGAGGGGAACCAATGGGCGCGATCGCGGTCCAGCAGGCCGCGAGGGCACACATCTTGTCACGGCTTGCCTGCGGGTGTCCGGTATTATCGGCCGCTACTTACAAGGGCACCGGGCCTCGCGTCCCGCACTGCCCGACAATCCCAACACCATGCACCAACCGCCCCGACTCCATCCCTCCACCGGGATGCCGCGCCGGCATGCCCTGGGCCTTATCTCCGCTTCCACCCTGCTGGGCTGGCCCGCCTCGGGCGCGCTGGCGCAGTTCCGGGTCGAGGTCACCGGCGTCGGCCTCACCCGCTTCCCCTTCTCGGCCGTGAACTTCCGCGGCAACGACGCCGCGAGCGAGAACATCGCCGCCATCGTGCGCGCCGACCTGGAGCGCTCCGGCCAGTTCGTGGCCGTGCCGCCGCTGTCGGGCGCGCTCGACGAAACCTCGCGCCCTGACCTGGCCCCCTGGCGCGAGCGCGGCGCCGACTCCCTGCTCACCGGCAGCGTCACCCGCCTGGCCGACGGCCGCTTCGACGTGCGTTTCCGCCTCTGGGACGTGGTGCGCGCCCAGGATCTGGGTGGCATGAGCCACCCCAGCACGCCGAACAACCTGCGCCTGGCCGCCCACAAGATCGCCGACTACGTCTACGAGAAGATCACCGGCGAGAAAGGCGTGTTCTCCACCCGCATCGCCTACGTCACCAAGGCGGGCAGCACGCACCGCCTGTGGGTGGCCGACGCCGACGGCGAGAACGCCCAGGCCGCCTTCACCAGCAACGAGCCCATCATCTCCCCGAGCTGGGCGCCCAACGGCGCGCAGCTGGCCTATGTTTCGTTCGAGAAGCGCAAGGCTGAGATCGTCTCGCACGAGGTCGCCACCGGGCGCCGGCGCGTGCTCGCGAGCTTTCGCGGCTCCAACAGCGCGCCGGCCTGGTCGCCCGACGGCAAGACCGTGGTGGCCGCGCTCACGCTCTCCGGCAACGCCCAGCTCTACGCGATCGACGCCAACGGCGGCGAGCCGCGCCGCCTCACGCAAAGCGGCAGCGGCAGCATCGACACCGAACCCGTGTTCAGCGCCGACGGCAAGCAGATCTACTTCGTGAGCGACCGCGGCGGCTCGCCGCAGATTTACCGCATGCCCGCTCAGGGCGGCAGCGCCCAGCGCGTCACCTTCACCGGCAACTACAACATCTCGCCCGCGCTCAGCCCCGACGGCCGCTGGCTTGCGTTCATCTCGCGCATCAACGGCGCCTTCCGCCTGCACGTGATGGAGCTGTCCAGCGGCACCGTCACCGCCCTCACCGACACCAGCGGCGACGAGAGCCCCAGCTTCGCGCCCAACAGCCGCATGATCATCTACGCCACCCGCGACAAGGGGGGCGACGCGCTCATGACCACCACCGTGGATGGCCGCATCAAGACCCGCCTGGCCGGCGCGCAGGGCGACATCCGGGAACCCGAATGGGGGCCCTTCCTTCGTTGAACCCGCGCCGATCGATCCTCCCGTCCCGATTGTTTCCTCATCAACAACGCACCTCAGGAACCGCCATGTCCCGTACCACCCCCTTCCGACGCCTCAGCGGCCTGCTCGCCGCGCTGATCGCCGCCGCCGTGCTCGCGGCCTGCGGTTCGAACGTCCGCCTGGACGAGCCCCCGGTCGAAGACCGCTCGGGCACGGCCGCGGGCGGCGCGGCTGGCGCGGGCGGGCAGGGCAGCGGCGTCGACCCGCGCGGCGTGGCCGGCGTGCAGGTGCCGTCCAGCACCAGCGCCCAGCCCGCGCAAATGCAGCGCATCATCTACTTCGACTACGACAGCTTCGAGGTCAAGCCCGACGCCACCGCCCTGCTCGAGGCCAACGCGCGCTACCTCAATGCCAACCGCAGTGTGCGCGTGCAGCTGGAAGGCCACACCGACGAGCGCGGCGGCCGCGAATACAACCTGGCCCTGGGCCAGAAGCGCGCCGAGGCCGTGCGCCGCGCGCTCTCGTTGCTGGGCGTGCAGGACAGCCAGATGGAAGCCGTGAGCTTCGGTGAAGAGAAGCCCGCGCAGACCGGCAGCGACGAAACCGCCTGGTCCAAGAACCGCCGCGTCGAGCTCACCTACCGTTGAGCCAGGGAATGAGCATCGCGCGCTGGAAACCCACGCTGGCCACGGGTGCCCTGCTGCTGGGCGGCCTGTGGGCGCCGTCCGCGCACGCCCTGTTCGGTGACGACGAGGCGCGCCAGGCCATCATCGAGCTGCGCCGCCAGGTTGACGCCAACCGCCAGGCCACCGATGCCGCCGCCGCGCAGCAGCGCGAGGGCGACGCGACCATCAAGCGCAGCATGCTCGAACTGGCCAACCAGATCGAGCAGCTGCGCGGCGAGATCGCCCGCCTGCGCGGGCAGAACGAGCAGCTCGCGCGCGAGGTGTCCGAGTTGCAGCGTGCGCAGAAGGACGTGCAGGCCGGCATCGACGAGCGCCTGCGCCAGGTCGAGCCGGTGAAGGTCGAGCTCGATGGCCGCAGCTTCACGGCACAACCGGCCGAGAAGGCCGAGTTCGACGCCGCCATGGCCACCCTGCGCAAGTCCGACTTCACGGGCGCCACGGTCGCCTACACCGCCTTCCTGCGGCGTTACCCCACCAGCGGCTACACCCCGGTGGCGCTGTACTGGCTGGGCAACGCACAGTACGCCGCGCGTGCCTACAAGGACGCGGTGGAGTCGCACCAGCGTCTGGTGCGCGAATTCCCCGACCACCCGCGCACGCCCGAGGCCATGCTGGCCCTGGCCAACAGCCAGGTCGAGCTCAAGGACACCAAAGGCGCGCGCAGAACGCTGGAAGACCTGGTGAAGCAGCATCCGCAGAGCGAGGCCGCCGGCGCGGCCAAGGAACGCCTGGCCCGACTGAAGTGAGGGACCATGGGGCCGCCCCTACAATCGCGGCCCTATGGACGAACTCGCCACCCTGCAATCCCTG
>NZ_MKSS01000186.1:0-12475 GCF_001897365.1 Hydrogenophaga sp. 70-12 | reverse complement strand
GCAGATAGCCCACCGGGGCGAGCGCCACGCCCACCCACCAGGGCATCAGCGCCACGAGGTCGACAAGGTCACCTTGCGGGCTTCCTCGGGAGCGGGCTTCCACAAGGCATCAATCCACTGCAGGCCCCAGCAAGGGCCAGACCCGTGGCGCCGATCGAGGCGACCAATGCTTCGGACATCGGTCATCGCCATCACGGCCAGCATGTCCACCAGCGCCTCGTCACAGGCCACCAGGGACGTTTGCGACACCTTATGTCCCCTCCAGCAGCGCACGTCGTACACAAGCAGGTACCACGGCGCCTCCAAGGCACGGGTGACGACGGGCCAGTGGTTCTGCCTGCGCGTACTGCGAGAGGGATGGAGAACGGAGGCCGAGCCCTTGGCGGGGATGAACATAAATGTTCCTCTGAAACAGACTCAATTCTGCCTCAGGAAAGCCACCCCGGTAAATGCCAGGCGAACACTTTTGGAGTGACCCAGCCCACCCCTCCAGCCGTTGATCCGTTCGACATCTTGGTCGCCAACGTCATCGCCCTCCGCGCGAAGGGCAACTGGAGTATCCGTGCCTTGGCCGAGCAAGCGCAGTTGAGCCGAACCTTCGTGGCCAACCTGGAGAAGGGAAGCTCAAAACTGAGCTTGAGCGCCGTTGACCAGCTGGCGGGGGCCTTGGGTGTCACGACCAGTTCGCTTTTCGCTGCGAGGCCAGTCCCCAGAGATGGGGGAGCCAGCGTGATTGAGGAGGTGGTCGCGCAGAACCTCGTTTCAGCGCGCCAAGCGCTGAAGCTGACCCAGGAGACGCTGGGCCAGCAATCCGGCGTCAGCATGTACGTCATCGCGCACATCGAGCGTCAGGCGCGCAACCCCTCGCTGCAGACGTTGGCGAGGCTGGCCGTGCCCTTGCACCTGACGCTGGAAGAACTCCTGTCTGTTCCGGGCAAGGCCTCGGCTTCGCAGGACGCACCTCACAGCGCCGCCTGACCACACGCCGCGCGTTCGGCGGCGCTTGCGCCGCAGCCAACCCTACAGGTGGAAATCCCCCGCCGCCTCCGGCTGGTACAGCACCTTCTCGATGCGGATGCGGCAGGTGCGGTTCGGCATGCGCCAGTTGAAGGCGTCGCCCGCCTTGTAGCCCAGGATGGCGGTGCCGATGCCGGAGCACACCGAGAGCTTGCCGGCGCTGTCGTCCGCGTCCTCGGGGTAGACCAGCGCCACTTCCCGCGGCTCGTCGTCCACCTGGAGCAAGGCCTTGGAGTTCATGGTGACCACGTCGTCCGGCACCTGCCGGGGGTCGACGACGATGGCGCGCTCGATCTCGTGTTCCAGCTCAAAAATGTCCGCGCCGCGTTCGATGTCGAGGTCGAGCAGGCGGCGCAGCCGCGTCCTGTCGGCTTCGGTGATGTGGATGGGGGCGATGTGCGCCGCCGGGCGCTCGCGCAGCAGCTGGAGGTAGCGCCCCGCGTTCAGCACCAGCGATTTCGCCGTCGGCGTTTCGCTGTGCAGCGCAAACCCGCTGTTCACAAAGGCCTTCATCGAGCGGGTGTTGTCCGGGTGGATCTTGGCGATGAGCTTTTCAGCCCGCATGTCGAAGAAGGCGAGCTTCATGCCTTCGCGGATGGCGCTGGCGCCGAGCTTGCGGCCCCAGTTGTCGCGGTTGCCGATGACCAGGACCATCTCGACGTCCTGCCCCGTCTTGACGAGGCGCACAAAGCCCACCGGCACGTCGCGCTGGTCGTAGGCCATGAAGAAGCGGCCGCCCTGGTTGAACAGGTGGGTGAGGATGGGCAGTTGAACCCGGCCAATGACCTGCTCGATGAAGCGGGAGACGTGGCGCGAGTCGCTGAGGTAGCGCGTGACCTCTTCGTCTTCCAGCCAGTCCATGAGGGTCAGCGCGTTGGCCCGGGAGATCTCTGGGCACAGAGAAATGAAAGGCTTGTTCATCTTCACCACCTGTGGTTTCAAGAATGAAAGCCTTCCATGGGCGCGGCCATGGCGGTTCTTTCGAATAACCCGGCATTTTACCGGGGGTGGCCGCGCCGCGCTCCCCGTCTCAAATTGAGAACAAATCCTGACGCCCCCGGACTCCAAGGGTTAACCCACCCCTCCCCTCCCGACCCCGAGTGCTCCACTGTCCCCGGCTTCCCCACGAACCCAGGAGACAACCATGCCCGTAGAACTCAAGGTCAACGGCCGTGCCGTGACCGTGGACGCGGCACCCAACACGCTGTTGGTGCACGCCCTTCGTGAACACCTGCGCCTCACCGGCACGCACGTCGGCTGCGACACGGCCCAGTGCGGGGCCTGCACCGTGCACCTGGACGGCAAGGCCATCAAGTCGTGCAACGTGCTGCTGGCCCAGGTGGCCGGGCGCGAGGTCACCACCATCGAGGGCATGGCCGCCGCCGACGGCACCATGCACCCCATGCAGGCCGCCTTCAAGGAGTGCCACGGCCTGCAGTGCGGCTTCTGCACGCCGGGCATGGTGATGAGCGCGGTGGACCTGTGCCAGCGCCACCCGGGCGCCAACGAGGCGCAGATCCGCGAGCAGCTCGAAGGCAACCTGTGCCGCTGCACGGGCTACCACAACATCGTCAAGGCCGTGCAGCAAGGCGCTGCCGGCATGAAGTGAAGGAGGCTGTCATGGGTGCCATCGATTTCGCCAAACTCCCTCACATCGGTGAGCCGCTGCGCCGCAAGGAGGACTACCGCTTCCTCACCGGCGCCGGCCAGTACACCGACGACATTCAGCTGCAGGGCATGAAGCACGCGGTGTTCGTGCGCTCGCCGCACGCGCACGCCGCCATCCGCTCCATCAACAAGACCGCCGCGCTGGCCGCGCCGGGCGTGGTGGGCATCTTTGACGGGCAGGACGTGGCCAACGACAAGGTGGCCGGCCTGCCCTGCGGCTGGCTCATCACCAGCACCGACGGCCAGCCCATGAAGGAGCCGCCGCACCCCTTCCTGGCCCAGGGCAAGGTGCGCTACGTGGGCGACCACGTGGCCATCGTGGTGGCCGACACGGTGGAGAACGCCAAGAACGCCGCCGAGCTGGTGGAGGTGGACTACGAACCCCTGCCCGCCGTGGTGGACGTGCGCGACGCGCCCAAGGGCACGGCGCTGCACGACGTGGCGCCCGACAACCACTGCTACAAGTGGGCCATCGGCGACAAGGCGGCCGTGGACGCGACCTTCGCCAAGGCCGCGCACGTGACCAAGATCGACCTGGTCAACAACCGCCTCGCGCCCAACCCCATCGAGCCGCGCGCGGCCATCGGTTCGTACAACCGCGCCAACGACGAATACACGCTCTACGTGGCCAACCAGAACCCGCACGTGGAGCGGCTGCTGATGACGGCCTTCGTGCTGGGCCTGCCCGAGCACAAGGTGCGCGTGATCGCGCCCGACGTGGGCGGCGGCTTCGGCGCCAAGATCTTCCTCTACGCCGAAGACGTGGCCGTGACCTGGGCGTCGAAGAAGCTCAACACGGCCATCAAGTGGACCTGCGAGCGCGGCGAGGCCTTCCTGTGCGACGCGCACGGCCGCGACCACGTGACGCACGCCGAGATGGCGATGGACAAAGACGGCAAGTTCCTGGGCTTCCGCGTGCACACCGACGCCAACCTGGGCGCCTACCTGTCCACCTTCTCCACGGCGGTGCCCACCATCCTGTACGCCACGCTGCTGGCGGGGCAGTACACCACGCCGCAGGTGTATGTGGAGGTGGACGCCTGGTTCACCAACACCTCGCCGGTGGACGCCTACCGCGGCGCCGGCCGGCCCGAGGCCACCTACCTGCTGGAGCGCATCGTCAGCCGCGCCGCCTGGGAGATGAACCTGAGCCAGGACGAGATCCGCCGGCGCAACTTCATCACCCAGTTCCCGTACCAGACGCCGGTGGCGCTGCAGTACGACACGGGCGATTTCCACGCGTGCATGAACAAGGCCACCGAACTGGCCGACGTGGCCGGCTTCGCGAAGCGCCGCGAGGCCAGCAAGGCCAAGGGCCTGCTGCGCGGCATCGGCTACAGCAGCTATATCGAGGCCTGCGGCCTGGCGCCGTCCAACCTGGCGGGCGCCCTGGGCGCGCGCGCCGGCCTGTTCGAGTGCGGCGAGGTGCGCGTGCACCCCACGGGCAGCGTCACGGTGTTCACCGGTTCGCACAGCCACGGCCAGGGGCATGAGACCACCTTCGCGCAGGTGGTGGCCTCGCGCCTGGGGCTGGACCCGTCGCAGGTGGACATCGTGCACGGCGACACCGGCCGCGTGCCCTTCGGCATGGGCACCTACGGCTCGCGCTCCATCTCGGTGGGCGGCGCGGCCATCATGCGCGCGCTGGACAAGATCGAGGCCAAGGCCAAGAAGATCGCCGCGCACCTGATGGAAGCGAGCGACGCCGACATCGAATTCGCCAACGGCGAGTTCAGCGTGAAGGGCACCGACAAGAAGATTCCCTTCGGCCAGGTGGCGCTCACGGCCTACGTGCCGCACAACTACCCGCTGGACAAGCTGGAGCCGGGCCTGAACGAGACCGCCTTCTACGACCCGACCAACTTCACCTTCCCCGGCGGCACCTACATCTGCGAGGTGGAGGTGAACCCGCAGACCGGCGAGACGCGCGTGGACCGCTTCACCGCGGTGGACGACTTCGGCACCATCATCAACCCCATGATCGTGGAAGGCCAGGTGCACGGCGGCCTGGTGCAGGGCATCGGCCAGGCGCTGCTGGAGCACTGCGTGTACGACCGCGAGACGGGCCAGCTGGTCACCGGCTCCTTCATGGACTACGCCATGCCGCGCGCCGACGACGTGCCCAGCTTCACCCTGGGCCACGTCTGCACGCCCTGCACCACCAACCCGCTGGGCACCAAGGGCTGCGGCGAGGCCGGGGCCATCGGCTCGCCGCCGGCGGTCATCAACGCCGTGCTCGACGCCCTGGCGCCGCTGGGCGTGAAGGACATCGACATGCCCGCCACGCCCTCGCGCGTGTGGCAAGCCATCCAGTCCGCCAAGCAGTGATTCATTCAAGGAGACAAGACCATGTACGCCTTCACCCTTGAACAACCCAAGACCCTGGCCGATGCCAAGCGCCTCACCGGCGGCGGCGCGCAGGCGCTGGCGGGCGGCCAGACGCTGATCGCCTCGCTCAAGCAGCGCCTGGCGCAGCCCGGCGCGCTGGTGGACCTCGCTGGCGTGGCCGAGCTGCGCGGCATCCGCCGCGAGGGCAACAGCCTAGTCATCGGCGCCATGACGCGCCACGAGGAGGTGGCCACCAGCGCCGACGTGAAATCGTCCATTCCCAGCCTGGCCGCGCTGGCCGGCGGCATCGGCGACCGGCAGGTGCGCGCCATGGGCACCATCGGCGGCTCGGTGGCCAACAACGACCCGGCCGCCTGCTACCCCAGCGCGGTGCTGGCGCTGGGCGCCACCATCGTCACCGACAGGCGCGAGATCAAGGCCGACGACTTTTTCCAGGGCCTGTACAGCACCGCGCTGGAGAGCGGCGAGCTGATCACGGCGATCCGCTTCCCCATCCCCAAGAAGGCGGCCTACGCCAAGTTCCGCCAGCCGGCCTCGCGCTTCGCGCTGGTGGGCGTGTTCGTGGCGCTCACCGACGGCGGCGCGCGCGTGGCCATCACCGGCGCCGGCAACGGCGTGTTCCGCCACGCGGGGCTGGAGGCGGCACTCGGCAAGGGCTTCACGCCCGAGGCCGTGCAGGGCGTGGCGATCGACGCCAGCCAGCTCAACGCCGACCTGCACGCCAGCGCCGAGTACCGCGCGCAGCTGATCCGCGTGCAGACCCAGCGCGCGGTGGCCGCGGCCAACGGCTGATGCCCGAACTCGCTGCCGCCTCCACCGAACCGCGCGACATCGACGGCTGGCTGGCCGCGCTGCGCGGCGTGGGCTACCACGCCCCGCGCGCGCTGGCCACGGCCGTGTTCCTGGCCATGCGCCTGCAGCGCCCGCTGCTGCTGGAGGGCGAGCCCGGCGTCGGCAAGACCGAGCTGGCCAAGGCCCTGGCGCGCGTGCTGCAGCGCCCGCTGCTGCGCCTGCAGTGCTACGACGGCATGGAGCAGCGCGAGGCCCTGTACGAGTGGAACCACACCGCGCAGCTGCTGCACATGCGCGCGGCGCAGAACAGCGCCACGCCCGAGCAGATCGAGCGCGAGGTCTACCAGGAGCGCTACCTGATCCGCCGCCCGCTGCTGCAGGCCCTGCAGACGCCGCCGCCCGGCGCGGTGCTGCTGATCGACGAGGTGGACCGCGCCGACGAGCCCTTCGAGGCCTTCCTGCTGGAGTACCTGGGCGAATACCAGGTGAGCATCCCCGAGCTGGGCACCATCGCCGCCATGGCGCCGCCGCTCACCCTGCTCACCAGCAACCGCACGCGCGACCTCAACGACGCGGTGAAGCGCCGCTGCCTGTACCAGTGGCTGGACCACCCGGACCGCGAGCGCGAACTCGCCATCGTGCGCAGCCAGGTGCCGCAGGCCAGCGCCGCGCTCACCGAGCAGATCGCGCGCTTCGTGGAGCGCCTGCGCGCGCAACCGTTCGCCAACGCCTTCCAGCGCGCGCCCGGCATCGCCGAGAGCGTGGAATGGGCCAAGGCCCTGGTGGCGCTGGACACGCTGGTGCTGGACCCGGAGGTGATCCAGGACACGGCGGGCATCCTGTTCAAGCAGCGCGAGGACGTGGCCGCCCTGCTGCCCATGATCGACCAGCTGCTGGAACCGGACGTGGCCTGAGCGGAAGCGCCGTATGCAACTCGGGGATGCACGCAGCGGCAAGCTGCCGGACCAGATCACCGCCTTCGGCCGCGCCCTGCGCCGCGCCGGCGTGCCGGTGGACAGCGCGCGCATCGCCGGCGCCATCAGCGCCACGCAGCTGGTGGGCCTGGAGCGGCGCGACGACCTGCAGGCCGCGCTGGCCGCGGTGCTGGTGAGCCGGCCGCAGGACATCGAGGTCTTCGGCGAACTCTTCGCCGCCTTCTTCCGCAACCCCGAGCTGGAAAAGCAGCTGCTGTCGCAGATGCTGCCCAAGGCGCCCACCGCCCAGCCGCCCGCGCGCAAGGCGCGCGCGCAGGAGGCGCTGACCGTGGCCGGCGCCAGCGCCCAGCGGCGCGCGCCCGGCGAGAGCGAGCTGCGCCTGGACGCCGCCATGACCGCCAGCGACCTGCGGCGCCTGCGCCACGCGGATTTCGCGGGCCTGTCGGCCAGCGAGTTCCGCCTGGTCGAAACCCTGGCGCGCGACATCGCCCTGCCCCTGCCCGAGCTGCCGGGCCGGCGCCAGCGGCCCGGCCCGCGCGGCCACCGCATCCACTGGGGCCGCGCCCTGCAGCAGGCGCGCCGGCACGAGGGCGAGCTGCTCGCCCCGCCGCGCCGCGAACGGCGCCACCAGCCGCTGCCGCTGCTGGTGCTGGTGGACGTGTCGGGCTCCATGGAGCGCTACGCGCGCCTGCTGCTGGCCTTTCTGCACCAGGCCACGCGCGGCGTGCCGCGCTCGGCCTTCGCCTTCGGCACCCGCCTGACCGACCTGCGCGCCGCCTGGAAGCAGGCCGACGCCGACGCGATGTTGGCGCTCGCCAACGCGGCCATCGCCGATTTCGCGGGCGGCACCCGGCTGGGCGCCTCGCTGGCCGAGCTGCGCGAGCGGCACGCGCGTTGCCTGGTGGGGCGGCGCACCATGGTGCTGCTCATCAGCGACGGGCTGGACACCGGCGCGCCCGAACAGCTCGACGCCGAACTGCACTGGCTGCGCCGCCACTGCCGCCAGGTTCTCTGGCTCAACCCGCTGCTGCGCTACGCTGGCTACCAGCCCCTGGCGCAGGGCGCCAGCGTGCTGCACCGCCACGCGCACGGCATGCTGGCCGTGCACAACCTGGAACACCTGCAGCAGCTCGCCCAAGCCCTGGCCGAACTGTTGAAATCATGAAACACCCCCGCCGCGCTTCGCGCGTCCCCCTCAAGGAGGCGGCACCTGCGGCCCGGCGAAGCCGGTTCCGCGGTGCCCCTCGCTTGCGTGATGGGTATTCGACGCATTGAATCCCGTTTAGAAGGACCCCACCATGGACATGCAAGGCAGCCGCCTCCTCCCCGTCAACCAGGTGCAGGCCTGGGACGCCCTCAACGACCCGGCCGTGCTCAAGGCCTGCGTGCCCGGCTGCGACAAGTTCGAGCCCCTGGGCGACGACGCCTACGCCGTGGGCGCGGGCATCAAAATCGGCCCGGTGTCGGCCAAGTTCACCGGCCGCGTGCAGCTCAGCGAGATCGTGCCGCCGCGCAGCTACAAGCTCGGCTTCGAGGCCCAGGGCGGCGTGGCCGGCTTCGGCAAGGGCGAGTCCACGGTGACGCTGGAACCCGCGCCGGGCGGCAGCGAGCTCACCTACACCGTCAAGTCCACCGTGGGCGGCAAGATCGCCCAGCTGGGCCAACGCCTTATCGACGGTGCGGCCAAATCCATGGCCGACGACTTCTTCCGCCGCTTCGAGGAAGAATTGCTGCGCCGCCACCCCGAGGCGGCGGCCGCCCGCGCCGCCGCCGCGCCGGTGCCGGCGGTGGTCGCCGGGCCATCCGGCCCCTGGCCCGGCTGGGCCTGGCCGGCGCTGGCCTTCGCCATCACCTTTGTCATCGGCCTCATCGTTTTCTTCACCGCCGCCTGGAGGTGAACCGACCGCCATGGAAAACCTCGATCTCTTCGTGCTGCGCACGCTGCTGGACTGGCGGCGTGCGGGCAAGGCCACGCTGCTGGCCACCGTCACCCGCACCTGGGGCAGTTCGCCGCGCCCGGTGGGCTCCATCATGGCCCTGTGCGAGGGCGGCGCCGTGGTCGGCTCGGTCTCGGGCGGCTGCATCGAGGACGACCTGATCCACCGCTTCCGCGACGCCCTGGCCGACGGCCCGCCCCAGAAAACCAAGTACGGCGTGAGCGCCGACGAAGCCCACCGCTTCGGCCTGCCCTGCGGCGGCACCCTGGAGCTGCTGCTGGAGTTCAACCCCGACACGGCCACGCTGGGCGATCTGGTGCAGCGCCTGAGCGCGGGCCGCATGGTCCAGCGCAGCACCGAGATCGCCAGCGGCCGCGTGACGCTCACCGACATCGAGCAGCCCGAGGCCTTGCGCGAGCACGGCGGCTGGCTGCACAACGCCTTCGGCCCCGAGTACCGCCTGCTCATGATCGGCGCCGGCCAGCTCACCGAGTACCTGGCCACCATGGCCCTGTTCAGCGGCTTCTCCGTCACCGTCTGCGACCCGCGCGAGGAGTACCGCGGCGGCTGGCAGGTGCCCGGCGTGACGCTCACCACCGACATGCCCGACGACGTGGTGCGCGCCTTCCGCGCCGACCGGCGCACCGCCATCGTCGCCCTCACGCACGACCCCAAGCTGGACGACCTGGCGCTGCTGGAGGCGCTGGAGACCGAGGCCTTCTACATCGGCGCGATCGGCTCGCGGCGCAACCAGATGGCGCGGCACCAGCGCCTGATCGAGCACTTCGAGCAGACCGAGGACAGCCTGGCCCGGCTGCGCGGGCCCATCGGCATCTACATCGGCAGCAAGACGCCGGCCGAGATCGCGGTGAGCGTGATGGCCGAGGTGCTGGCCGTGAAGAACGGCGTGCCGCTGCCGCGCGACCTGGCCGTGGGCCCGGCCAAGGACCAGCTGGACGTGGCGCCGAACGCCCCGTCCATGGTCTGTTTCATGCGCGAAGACCCGTGAGCGGCGCACGGCCGCCCGAAGGCGCTCGCACCGCGGCGTGCGGCGCGGAGGTTTCCCGATGAAGCCCTGGAGCGACACCACCGCGCTGGTGCTGGCGGCCGGCGCGGGCCGCCGCCTGGGCGGCGTGCCCAAATGCCTGGTCCGCGTCAACGGCCAGACCCTGCTGCAGCGCCTGCTGGACGCGCTGGCCGAGGCCGACGTGCACGACGTGCGCCTGGTCGTGGGCCACCACGCCGAGGCCATCGCCGCGCACGTGAGCGCGCTGGCGCCCGAGCGCCGGCCCGTGCTGCTGCGCAACCCCGAGCCCGGCGACGAGCCCGCCGATTCGCTGCGCGTGGGCCTGCGCAGCCTCACGTCCATGCCCAGCCGGCTGCTGGTGCTGCTGGGCGACCAGCCGCTGCTGGGCGCACCGCAGATCCAGGCGGCCCTGGACGCCTTCGACCAGCGCGAGCGCGGCCGCCACGCCCTGGTGCCGACGGTGAACGGCCAGCCCGGCCACCCGGCGGTGCTCGACGGCCTGGCCTGCGCCCTGCTGCGCAACCAGAGCGGCGGCCTGCGCGCCTGGCGCCAGCGCCAGCCCGAGGCTGTCGCGTTGTGGAACACACCGGACGAGGCGCACGTCCGCGACCTGGACACGCCGGAGGACCTGCCCCGCCTGGCGCAGGCCACCGGCTGGACCGTGGCGCTGCCCGCCGCCGAGGCTTTGCCGCGCTGCGGCATGGACAACGGTTGATCGACGCGCGGCGGGCTGATTCAATGCACCCCATGCCCACCGGCCCCGCCGCCTCCCCCGCCGACCGCCTGGCCCTGATCGCCCAGGCCCGCCGCGCCGTGCTGGACGCGCGCGACCCCGACGCCGGACCGCGCCTGGCGCCCTGGGTGGCGCGCTCCTGGCGGCGCTGCCTGCAGCTGGGCCTGGAGCCGCGGCGCGAGGTCGCCTTCGACCCCGTGAGCAGCGCGCAGGTGCGCCACGCGCTGGACGCCAGCCAGCCGCTGCTGCGGGCCGCCGCGCCCGTCATCCGCTCGCTGGCGCGCGCCATGGCGCACACGCGCTACTTCGCCATCCTCACCGACGCGCAGGGCGTGGTGATCGACGTCAACGGCCCCGTGGACCGGCACGAGCCCAGCGTGGGCCGCATCGCGCGCGTGGGCGTGGACCTGTCGGAGCGTGCCGTGGGCACCACCGCCATCGGCATGGCGCTGACCGACCTGCAGCCCGTGTGGCTGCACCGGGGCGAGCACTTCTTCGACGCCACCAGCGTCTACAGCTGCGCGGGCGCGCCCATCTGGGACCCGGACGGCCAGTGCGTGGGCATGCTGGACCTGACCGGCGTGAACGTGGCCGAGCAGCCCGCGCTCAAGCACCTGGTCTCGCAGTCGGCGCGCAGCATCGAGAACGCGCTGACGCTGGCGCGGCCGCACCACCTGCTGCTGCGCCTGAACTGGCCGGGCCGCGTGCTGGGCGACGACAGCGACGGCCTGATCGGCCTGGACGCGGACGGCCACATCACCGGCCTGAACCGGCCCGCGGCCGACATGCTGGGCGTGGCGCCCGGCGCGCCGGCCGGGCACGCCAGCCTGCATTTCGCGGCGCCGGTCGAATCGCTGTTCGACACCGCGGCCGCGCACGGCGGCGCGCTGGAGCTGCCGCTGTGGTCGGGCCTGCGGCTGCAGGTGCTGGCCCAGCTCGACCGCCCCGCCGCGCGCAGCGCCGCCGTGGCCCAGGCCGTGCCCCTGAAAGACCTGGAAACCGCCGCCATCCGCAAGGCGGTGGACGACGCGCGCGGCAACGTGCAGGACGCCGCGCGGGCGCTGGGCATCAGCCGGGCGACGATTTACCGCAAGCTGGGGGCGAAGGGGCGCTGAACGCCCGCTTGTCACCGCTTGAAGAAGTTCTTCAGCTTTTCAAGAGGTGTGTACGGGACACTGCCATCTTCCAGCGTGAAGAGATCGAAGGACTGGATGACTTCGCCGTCCTTCACCTCTGTATAGATCTTCCGCCCGGGAGGAACGGGCCATGGCGGCTTGCCCTCGGGCGTCGCCGTTGCCGGCGGCACCGCCGGACCGTCGGCCGAGCCCCGCGGAGTCGCTTCGCCAGTGTCCAGTCCCTGGCGGGGACTCATCCCGGGGGACGAGGGGTCCGGCAGCAAGGTAGCGCCACCGTACTGCGCGAACAACGCCTTGTTGAGCGTGGCGGAGTCGGGTGTTTCGCGGCGGTGGGCGCGGCGCCGATGCAAGGCGCCCATTGGCAACCCCGAAGACTCGGCCCCTTTCTCCGAAGGCTCCGCTCCTTGCCCATCCGGCGCCTCAGCGGCCACACGCGGGCGCCTCACCCGCATCGAACGGCCGTCAGCGGGGCGCGGAGTGTCGATCTTGAAGGCGCTCGGCGGGTCGGTGTCGGCCTGCAACGGTCCCGATGGGAGGGGCAGCTCCAAGGTCTGCATCCATTGCGCGAAATCCTCGGGAGACAGGTCCTTGAGCTGCGCCAACTCGCTTTCTGGACTGTCGACCCGACGGGTTTGCCGTGGAGGCGACGTCACCGCCATCTGATTCACATCCTCGATGGCGCCATCGAGCCGTCGGATCTGAGCCCGGGGTTGGCGCTTGAGGCGACGCTTCCCGTCCACGCCTGGACCATCATCTGAGGGTCGGGACGCATCCTGCGAAAGGGCGCGCCCTCTGCGGCGGGGCGCCGGATTCTCCAATTGGGCCAGCATGTCGTCGAGCTCGCGGGCGCTGGCTTCTGACAAACGCCGCGCGGGACGGGT
>NZ_MKSS01000185.1:0-13208 GCF_001897365.1 Hydrogenophaga sp. 70-12 | reverse complement strand
GGCGCGCTGGGCTCCTACGCCACCGTGCACCTGCCCGGCGCCGAGGCCATCGCGCGCGCGCGCGCCGCCATCGAGGCCCTGCCGGGCATCGAGGTGGTGCTCAGCCGCGAGCAGGCCGCCAGCCGCTTCGAGCTGCCGCCTGAGCGCATCGGCGACCTGGTCATCGTGAGCGACCACCTCACGGTGCTGGGCACCAGCGAGCACAAGCACGACCTCTCCGGCCTCACGGTGCCGCTGCGCTCGCACGGCGGCATCTCCGAACAGAAGGTGCCGCTGCTGTTCAACCGCCCGCTGCAGGGCGTGCCCGCCACCCGCCGGCTGCGCAACTTCGACGTCTTCGACCTCGCGCTCAACCACGTGGCCGTCAACCGCTAGAGGTCCCCATGCCGCATGACTACTACAACCCCGTGCGCAGCGTCTACGGGGCCGGGGCCCTGTGTGCCCTGCCCGGGCTGCTCGCCGGCCGCAAGGCCCTGCTGGTGACCTTTCCGGAGGCGCGCGCGCTGGGCCTGGTGGCCCGGGTCGAGGCCCTGCTCGGCGATGGCCTGGTGGGCGTCATCGAGGACGTGCGCCCCAATCCCGACGTGGCCGAGCTCGCCGCGCCCTACGAGGCCTTCTGGCGCGACGACCGCGGCGCCGAGGCCATCGTCGCGCTCGGCGGCGGCAGCGCCATCGACACCGCCAAGGCGCTGATGGTGGGCACGCCCGACGGCGCCTTCGCCACCCTGGTGGCCGCGCTGGCCTCGGGCCAGCCGTTCACGCCGTCCGGCGTGAAGGCGCTCATCGCCGTGCCCACCACCGCCGGCACCGGCAGCGAAGTCACGCCCTGGGCCACCATCTGGGACCGTGGCCGCCAGGTGAAGCACTCGCTGCACCTGAAGGAGACCTGGCCCACGGCCGCGATCATCGACCCCGAGCTGATGCTCTCGCTGCCGGCGTCGGTGACGCTGCAGAGCGGGCTGGACGCGCTGTCGCACGCGCTGGAGTCGATCTGGAACGTCAACGCCAACCCGGTGTCGGACACCTTCGCCGTGGCGGCGGTGCACGACATCCTGGACGCCCTGCCGCGCCTGATGCACCGCCTGGACGACCGCGAGCTGCGCGCGCGCATGGCGCTGGCCGCGCTCAAGGCCGGCATGGCCTTCTCGAACACGCGCACCGCGCTGGCGCACTCCATTTCCTACGAGATGACGCTGCGCTACGGCCTGCCGCACGGCATCGCCTGCTCCTTCCCGCTGCCCCTGGTGCTGGCGCGCGCCATCGGCCGCCGGGCCGACCGCGACGCCGTGCTGGCCCAGGCCCTGGGCGACCTGGACGAGGCGCCCGGGCGCCTCACCGCCTTCATCGAACGCCTGGGCGTGCGCACGCGCTTCGCCGACTACGGCGTGAGCGACGAACAGGCCGAACAAATGGTGGCGCACGCCCTGACCGGCGCGCGCGGCCGCAATTTCATCGGCAGCGCCGAAAAGGAAATGGCATGAGCGAGGTGATGGAAAGCCACGGCTTCCGGGAAGAAGCGCTGCGCATCGGCGGCGAACAGGTGCACACGGGCCGCCGCTTCGACGTGCTCAACCCCTACAACGGCGAGCGCGTGGGCAGCGTGGCCATGGCCAGCGTGGAGGACGTGCGCCGCGCCATGGACATCGCCCAGGCCTACCAGCCCCGGCTCAGCCGCTACGAGCGCTCGGCCATCCTCAACCGCGCGGCGGCGCTGCTGCGCGAGCGCACCGAGGCCGGCTCCGACCTGATCACCGCCGAGTCCGGCCTGAGCAAGAAGGACAGCGTGTACGAGATCGGCCGCGTGGCCGACGTGCTGAACTTCGGCGCCAACGAGGCCCTGCGCGACGACGGCCAGGTGTTCTCCTGCGACCTCACGCCGCACGGCAAGCGCCGCAAGGTGATCACCACGCGCGAGCCGCTGCTGGGCGTGATCACGGCCATCACGCCTTTCAACCACCCCATGAACCAGGTGGCGCACAAGGTGGTGCCCAGCGTGGCCACCAACAACCGCATGGTGCTCAAGCCCTCGGAGAAGGTGCCGCTGTCGGCCTACTGGTTCGCCGACCTGCTGTACGAGGCCGGCCTGCCACCGGAGATGCTGCAGGTGGTGAGCGGCGACCCGCGCGAGATCGCCGACGAGCTGATCACGAACCCGCACGTGGACCTGATCACCTTCACCGGTGGCGTGGCCATCGGCAAGTACATCGCCGCCAAGGCGGGCTACAAGCGCCTGGTGCTGGAGCTGGGCGGCAACGACCCCCTGATCGTGATGGACGACGCCGACCTCGACAAGGCCAGCGAGCTCGCGGTGCAAGGCTCGTACAAGAACTCGGGCCAGCGCTGCACCGCCGTCAAGCGCATGCTGGTGCACCAGAAGGTGCTGGCCGACTTCACCGAGCGCGTGGTGGCCAAGACCCGCGCCTGGACCTACGGCGACCCGATGGACCGCCGCAACGAGATGGGCACGGTGATCGACGCGGCCGCGGCGGCGCATTTCCAGCGCGTGGTGGACGACGCCGTGGTGCAGGGCGCCCGCCTGCTGGTGGGCAACCGGCGCGACGGCGCGCTCTACTCGCCCACGGTGCTCGACCGCGTGCGGCCCGAGATGACGGTGGTGCGCGAAGAGACCTTCGGCCCGGTCTCGCCCATCATCGGCTTCAAGGACATCGACGAGGCGATCCGACTGTCCAACGGCACGGCCTTCGGCCTGTCCTCGGGCATCTGCACCAACCGCTTCGACGACGCCGCGCGTTTCGCGCGCGAGCTGAAGGTGGGCTCGGTAAACCTGTGGGAGGTGCCGGGCTACCGCATCGAGCTCACGCCCTTCGGCGGCATCAAGGACTCGGGCCTGGGCTACAAGGAAGGCGTGCAGGAGGCGATCAAGTCCTTCACCAACTGCAAGACCTTCTCCATGCCCTGGTGACGGCAGCGGGCAAGGCCCGCTGGACGACTTAAGGTCGTGACGACCGGCGCGGGCCGGCGTCGACCTGTAGATCAAAGGCCCGCATTTCAGCACCAGAACCCCCCCCCCTGACGACCAAAGTGGCAAGGCGCCGGCCGGCTGTCGCGCCACCTGAAATCCCCGCGCGGCGCGTGTCGATATCCGGAAGGCGGAACCCCCATCGGGACCGCATACCCCACCGGTAGCCACACGTTCACCAAGGAAGGGAGCCAGGGTCATGGGTATCGATCGTCTGTCCGTCAAAGCCCGGCTGATGGCCGGCTTCATGCTGCTCGCGGTCATCGTGCTCGCGGTGGCCACGCTGTCGATGCGCTCGCTCGGGCACGAGCACGACAGCTTCAATCAATACGTGGGCGAGACCTCGCACCGCGTGATGCTGGCCAACAACGTGCTGGACGCGGCCAATGCGCGCGCCATCGGCGTGCGCAACCTCGTGCTGGTGGGCTCGCCCGCGGCCCGCGAACACGAGAAGAACGCCACCACCGTCGCCCACGGCCAGGTGGTCGAGGGTTTCAAGGCGCTGCGCCAGGCACTGGACAGCGACGAACACACCGGCCCGCAGGAGCGCCGCCTGTTCGACGAACTCATGGCCGTGGAAGCGAAGTACGGCCCGGTGGCGCTGGACATCCTGGACCGCGCCGTGAAGGGCGATCGCGAAGGCGCCGTGCAGCGCATGGAGACCGACTGCCGGCCGCTGCTCGAGGCCCTGGTCAAGGCCGGCCACGCCTACCTGGACTTTTCCGCCGAGCAGGCCGCGGACGAGGTCCAGGCCTCGAACGCCAGCTATGCCCGCAACCGCAACCTGATGCTCGGCGCCAGCGCGGTGGCCGTGGTGGCCGCGCTGATGCTGGCCCTGCTGATGACGCGCTCCATCGTCGGCCCCATCCTGGAGGCGGTGAGCGTGGCGCAGACCGTGGCCTCGGGCGATCTGCGCTCCAGCATCGCCGTGACGCGCCGCGACGAGCTGGGCGAACTGCAGGCCGCGCTCAAGGCCATGAACGAAAGCCTGGTGCGCATCGTGGGTGACGTGCGCCAGGGCAGCGACAGCATCGCCACCGGCAGCGCCCAGATCGCCTCGGGCAACGCCGACCTCTCGACCCGCACCGAGCAGCAGGCCAGCAACCTGCAGCAGACCGCCGCCTCGATGGAGCAGATGAACGCCACCGTGCGCAACAGCGCCGACACCGCGCGCCAGGCCACGCAACTGGCCACCTTGGCCAGTTCGGCCGCCGTGAAGGGCGGCGAGGTGGTGGGCCAGGTGGTGGCCACCATGCAGGACATCCAGTCCAGCAGCCAGAAGATCGGCGACATCATCGGCGTCATCGACGGCATCGCCTTCCAGACCAACATCCTGGCGCTCAACGCCGCCGTGGAAGCGGCGCGCGCCGGCGAGCAGGGCCGCGGCTTCGCCGTGGTGGCCGGTGAGGTGCGCAGCCTGGCCCAGCGCAGCGCCGAGGCGGCGAAAGAGATCAAGGCCCTGATCGGCGCCAGCGTGGGCAAGGTCGAATCGGGCTCGCGCCTGGTCGGCGACGCGCGCGCGGCGATGGACGACATCGTCGGCCAGGTGCGCCGCGTGACGGACCTGATCTCGGAGATCGGCGCCGCCACCGGCGAGCAGACCGAGGGCATCGGCCAGGTCAACAGCGCCATCGCGCAGCTCGACCAGGCCACGCAGCAGAACGCCGCGCTGGTGGAAGAAAGCGCCGCCGCGGCCGACAGCCTGCGCACGCAGGCGGCGCGGCTGGCCGAGGTGGTGGGCTTCTTCCGCTTGCTGGACGCGGGCGGCGCCAGCGGCCCGGCGCGCGCCTGAGCGCCGCTCAGGCCTTGGCTTGGCGCAGGGCCCAGGCGCGCTGCGCCGCCGGCCGGGCCAGGCAGCGTTGGTGCCAGGCCCGGGTGTGGGGCAGCTCACCGCGGCCCAGGGCGTCGAGCCGCTGCAGCACGGCGGCCAGGTTCAGATCGGCGACGCTGAAGCGCTCGCCCACCAGCCACTCGCGCCCGGCCAGGTGGCGCTCGAGCACCGCCAGGCGCGCCTGCAGCTTGTCGAGGGCGGCCGTGGCCAGCGATTCGATGCGCTGCTCGGGCGGCAGGAAGCTGGTGTGGTGGAACCACTGGCGCGCCAGCGGTTCGATCTCGGTCGCGGCCCACAGCGTCCACTGGTACAGGCCGGCGACGCCCTCGGGCGTGTCGCTCCACAGGCCGCCCGCCGGGCGCGTCTGCGCCAGGTGCAGCGTGATGGCCAGCGACTCGAACAACAGCAGGCCGCCGTCGTCGATGGCGGGCACGGTGCCATTGGGGTTGATCGCCAGGTAGGCCGGCTCGCGGGTCTCGGGGCCGTTGTAGTGCCAGGGCACATGCCGGTAGGGCAGGCCCAGTTCCTCGGCGGCCCAGAGCGGGCGGATCGCGCGCGACGCGGCGATGCCATAGATCGTCAATGCCATGGGGGTCCTTTGCGGGGGTCGGTGAAAAGGCGGGTTCAGCGGGTGGCGGCCTCGCAGGCCAGGGCCATGCCGTCCTTGCGCGGATCGGAGCCGCCGAGCAGCTGGCCATCGGGCGCGCGCAGCACCATCTGCGCGCCGCCGAAGTCGCTGCGCCCGCCCAGCTCGCCCTGTCCGGTGGGCTCGGCGTAGCCGGCCGCGCGCAGCGCGCGCACCATGGGCTCGGGTGTGCCGGCCTCGATCGCGAGGGCGCGCTCGCCCTCCAGGCGCCAGCGCGGCGCGGCGATGGCCTGTTGCAACTCCTGCCCCCAGGCGGCCAGGCGCACCAGGAGCTGCACCTGGCCCTGCGGCTGCATGGCACCGCCCACCACGCCGAAGCCGGCGTGAAAGACGCCGCCACGCAGCGCGGCCCCAGGCACCACCGTGTGGTAGGGGCGCTTGCCCGGCGCGGCGCCGTTGAGCTGGCCGGGTGGGGCGAAGCCGAAACCGCGGTTCTGCAAGGCGAAACCCGCGCCCGGCACGCCGATGCCGCTGCCGAAGCGCTTGAACACGCTGCTCATCAGCGTGACCGCGAAACCCTCGGCGTCGACCACCACCGTGCACACGGTGTTGCCCGCCGGGTCGGCGACCACGCGCTTGGCGTGGGCCATGGCCTCGCCCATGCAACGGACCATGTCCAGCGCGCTGCGCGGGTCCTCGGGGTCCAGGGGCAGCGCATCCAGGGCTTCCAGGGCGTGCAGCACGGCCAGGCCGTGGGTATTGGGCGGGCACTGCAGCACCTCCAGGCCCCGGAAGCGCCCGCGCAGGGGCGTGCAGAACCCGCCGCTGTGGGCCGCGAAGTCGCTGGCGGTCAGCACGCCGCCGCGCGCGCGGCTGGCCTGCTCGGCCGCGGCGGCGGGCGCGCCCCGGTAGAAGGCGTCGGGGCCGCCGTGGGCAATGGCCTCCAGGGTGGCGGCCAGTTCGGGGTTGTGGAAGGCCTCGCCCGCGCGTGGCGGGGCGTCGGCGCGGTACAGGCGCGCGCTCACCGGGTCGCTGGCGATCACCGGCTGGAACAGCGCCCACTCGCGCGCCGCGACGGCGCCGACGGCGAAGCCGTCCCGGGCGGCGGCGATCGCCGGCGCGAACAGCCCGCGCCAGGGCAGCCGCCCATGCCGCTGATGCAGGTCGTGCCAGCCGCGCACCGCGCCCGGTACGGTGAGGGTGTGCACGTGGCGCTCGGGCAACCGGGCGCCGGAAAACGGCGCCAGCAGCCCGGCCTCGAAAGCCATCGGCGAGCGGCCCGAGCCGTTGTAGCTCTGGGGTTCGGCGCCCGGCGGCACCAGCATGGCCAGCAGATCGCCGCCGATGCCGGTGGCCATGGGCTCCACCACGCCCATCACGGCGTCCGCCGCAATGGCCGCGTCCACCGCGCTGCCGCCCTGGGCCAGCGCGCCCGCCGCGGCCTGCGCCGCCAAGGGGTGGCCGGTCGCCACCATGGCCGTCTCGCCGCGAACCGCGCAGGGAAGGGGGCTGTTGTGCATGGGTCGTTCGCCTAAAAGAATACAGTATACAAACACATGGGGGCAGCGACAAACCCCCGGGCAACGCCTGTCCAAGCCCTTCGCTTTCCGGGCAAGCCCTTTCCTTGGGGGTGGGCACAAGGCCTGGCACGAAGCCTGCATTCCGTGGCCGCATCTGATGTATACGGTATTCACAGATGCCCTCACTCCAGCCCAAACACCCCAAAACCACCCCTGAGACGGGCAAAAACGCACCACTCTGGGTCGATACAGGCCCCGTTGTGGCGCGGGAAAACCCTGAAACGCCAAAACAGTATTCTGTATACGATCTCGCCCGCCACCGAAGCACCTGCGCCTGAACACAGGACAGCCAAGCACAGAACCCCGCCGGCAGAAACAAGAGGGAAGGCCGCCGGCCAACCACCCCACGGTGCCGCCCGCACCGGTCGCAGCCCACCAACCACCGCCTGACCCTGCAGGCACCACACCCACGGACAAACCCATGGATTCCAACGTAACCCTGACAGCGGCGCACTGGATGTACCTGCTCGGCGTGATCAGCATCATCGTGACGATGGTGTTCCGCGCGAACGTGCTCGTGCCCTCGATCGCCGCCACCTTTCTCGTCGGCCTGGCCTGGACGGGCAACCCCCTCGCCGGCGTGGGCAGCGTCTACAGCGCCAGCCTGGTGGCCGCCAAGGAGCTGTTCAACATCTTCCTGGTGATCGCGCTGATGACGTCGCTGCTCAACGCCCTCAAGGCCTTGAAGTCCGACATCCTGATGGTGCGGCCCTTCCGCCTGCTGATGAAGAACGGGCCGGTGTCGTACCTGCTGCTGGCGGCCATCACCTACTTCATCTCGCTGTTCTTCTGGCCCACGCCCGCCGTGCCGCTGGTGTGCGCGGTGCTGCTGCCCGCCGCCATCGCGGCCGGCCTGCCGCCCATCGTGGGCGCGGCCGCCATCGCCGTGGCCGGCCAGGGCATGGCGCTGTCGTCCGACTACGTGATCGGCGTGGCCCCCGGCATCAGTGCCAAGGCCGCGGGCGCGGCGGCGGCGGTGATCGCCGACCGCGCGCTGGCGCTGTCCATCATCACCGGCGTGGTCGCGCTGGTGCTGATCTTCATCTTCCACCGCCGCAAGTTCCAGCCCGCCAGCCCACTGCAC
This sequence comes from Hydrogenophaga sp. 70-12, assembly GCF_001897365.1. NCBI lineage: Bacteria > Pseudomonadati > Pseudomonadota > Betaproteobacteria > Burkholderiales > Comamonadaceae > Hydrogenophaga > Hydrogenophaga sp. 70-12. Next base: position 5,147 of record NZ_MKSS01000185.1, on the reverse strand, counting down.
CTCGAGCGCTGGCAGGAACTGGCCGTCAAGGGCGAACTGGCGCACGAGCACGAAGGCACGACCCACAAGGCCGAGATCGCCCAGGGCACCAGCCGCGAGCACCAGCCGGTGACCAGCCAGGACCTCAAGCGCGAGCTGCAGAGCGTGCCGGCCGAAGAATTCAAGTGGTCCAAGCTGTTCGCCATCGTCACGCCGCTGGTGTTCCTGACGGTGATCGTGCTGATGGTGCTGCCCAAGCTGGGCGTGCCGCTGGGCGACTTCAAGGGCGGCGCGGGCGCGTCGCTGGTGGGCGGCGCCGCCGCGCTGCTGATGATCTTCGCCACGCTGGCCATGAAGGGCGCGCGCCAGATGCTGGAAGCCAGCGCCGACCACATCACCGAGGGCTTCGTGTTCGCCTTCCGCGCCATGGGCTCGGTGCTGCCGATCGCCGGTTTCTTCTTCCTGGGCGCCAGTGAAACCGCGGCCGCCATCTTCGGTGGCGACGCATCACAAACCCCCAGCCTGCTGTTCGACCTGGTGCGCAGCGCGCAGGACTGGATCCCGCACAACCCGCTGTTCGTGGCCTTCGGCCTGCTGATCGTGGGCATGGTCACCGGCATCGACGGCTCGGGCTTCTCCGGCCTGCCGCTGACCGGCGCGCTGGCCGGCGCCCTGGGCCCGGTCTCCAACATCGACGCCACCACGCTCGCCGCGATCGGCCAGATGGGCGCGATCTGGACCGGCGGCGGCACGCTGATCGCCTGGTCCTCGCTGATCGCCGTGGCCGGCTTCGCGCGGGTCCCGGTCACCGACCTGGTGCGCGTGCTCGCGCTGCCGGTGCTCATCGGCCTGGCGGCGTCCACCGTGCTGGCCGTCGTGCTGTTCTGAATCCCCTCCCCCACCACCCCCAAACCTGCGGTATTCCCATGAAAAAAAGCATCCTGCTGATCTCCGCCACGCTGGCCACCGGCGCGGCCATGGCGCAATCCAGCGTCACCCTGTACGGCCTGGCCGACATGTACCTGTCGAGCCAGAAGAACCCCGCCACCGGCCTGCGCATGAGCAAGCTCGACAGCAGCGGCGTCTATGAAAGCCGCTTCGGCTTCAAGGGCAGCGAAGACCTGGGCGGCGGCTACAAGGCCAACTTCCAGCTCGAGTCAGGTTTCGCGATGGACAGCGGCGGCGCCCCCGCCCTGTCGTTCACGCGCCAGTCCTGGGTCGGCATCTCGGGCGGCTTCGGTGACCTGCGCTTCGGCAAGGCCTGGAGCGCGTTCGACGACATCAGCGGCACGGCGCTGGCGGCCAAGAACTCGGTGCTCGCGCCCAACCAGGGCGCGTGGCTGAGCACCTCGTACAAGGACGCGCCGAACAACGGCGTCTACTACGCCTCGCCCAACTTCGGCGGCTTCAGCGGCGTGGTGAGCTACGGCACCGGCGAGAACAAGACCGCCGCCGATGGCGCCGGCTCGATCACCAGCGTGCACGTCAAGTACGCGGGCGGCCCGGTGTTCGCCGGCGTCGCTTTCCAGAACGAGAAGGCCACGAGCAATTCCACGGCGATCAAGTTCACGCGCGTCAACGGCTCGTACGACTTCGGCCCCGCCAAGCTGCTGGCCAGCTACGGCCGCGTGGCCTACGGCGCGGACGACACCAAGGAATGGACCATCGCCGCCGACGTGCCCCTGGCCGGTGGCTGGCTGCTGTCGGGCGGTATCGCGCAGTCCAAGGGCTCGGTCACGGGCTTCGTGGGCGACCCCAACTACACGGGCAAGCTGGTCACCACGGTGGCGCCCGGCGCGCCGGACGTCAAGCGCACGGGCTGGAGCGTGGCGGCCTTCTACAGCCTGAGCAAGCGCACCACGCTGTACGGCGGCTACCGCGCCAACACCATCAAGACGCCGGGCGCCGCCGACCAGGACGGCAGCGTGCTGGGCGTGGGCATGTACCACCTGTTCTGACGCAGACGCGCGGGGGGCCGTGTTCCCCCCGCTGTTCATCCGTCGAGTTTTCCTTTGGAGCCCTCCACGTCAGGGCATTCGCCGCGGCTTCGGGCCGCGGTCTTTTTTGGGCGCTCGAATAGAATCGGCCGGCTTCGGACCCAGCCCCGGCCCCGCCCGACGCCCCGCCGAACACAGAGCCACGCCCACACCATGAACCTGCCACGCAAGGAAGCCTCGCTGGGGGCGAGCCATTCGCCCCTGACCACGCTGGTGGTCGAGGCCCTGCGCGAACGCATCATGGGTGGCGCCATCTCGCCGGGCGAGCGCCTGGTGGAGAGCCGCCTGTCCGACGAACTCGGCGTCTCGCGCATGCCCGTGCGCGAGGCCCTGCGCCAGCTGGCCGCCGAAGGCCTGGTCACCATCGAGCCGCGCCGCGGCGCCTCGGTCACCGCCTTCTCGCCCGAGCAGGTGCGCGAACTGGTCGAGGTGCGCGCCACGCTCGAAGGCCTCAACGCCAAGCTCGCCGCGCAGCGCCACGACGAGAAGCAGATCGCCGCGATGGAAAGCATCCTGGCCGAGGGCACGCGCATGGCCACCAGCGACGACCAGGCCGCGCTGCTGGAGATGAACCAGCGCTTCCACGACGCCTTGGGCAGCATCGCCGCCAATTCGGTGCTGCAGGAGCTGATGCGCTCGCTGCGCGACCGCACCGCGCTGATCTTCGCCCCGCTCAACCGCACGCGCGGCCAACAGAACTGGGACGAGCACGCCGCGATCCTGCGCGCGGTGATCAAGGGCGACGCGGAACTCGCCTCGCTGCTCGCCATGCGCCACGTGTACAACGCGGCGCAGATGGAACCCTGAACAGGAACACCCCCGCCGCGCCGCGCGCGACCCCCTCAAGGGGGCGACACCAGCGGCCCGGCAAAGCCGCTTCCGCGGTATCTCTGGCCTTGGGGCTGTCTCAGTTCGCCGCGCCTTGAAGGCGCTGCCACACCAAACCGGCCAGCGCCACGTCCTCCAGGCCCACGCCCACCGACTTGTAGAGCGTCACCGCCTGCGCGTCCTGCCGGCCGGGCTTGAGGCCCGCGACCAGTTCGCCCAACTCGACGATGCGCGCGGGGTCCAGCGCGCCGGGCGCGGCCAGCACCAGGTCGCCCGCTTCCTGCAGGGTCTGCGGCTTCCACTCCACGGCGATGGTCGCGGCCCGGCGCAGGGCCGCGTCGTCGAGCTCGCGCGTGTGCGGCAGGCTGGAGCCGATGGCGGCGACGAAGCTGCCCGGCGCCAGCTGCTCGCCGCGAAACAGCGGCGTGGTGGACCGCGAGGCGGTGACCACGATGTCGGCGCCCTCCACCGCGGCCTCGGGCGCGCACAGGCGCACCGGTACGCCGCAGGCGGCCTGCAGCTCCCCGGCCAGCGTGGGCGGCGCGTAGGGGTCGCTCACGCGGATCTCGCCCAGGGAGAAGGCGCGCGCCATCTGCACCGCGTGCATGCGGCCTTGCACGCCGGCGCCGTACAAGGCCATCACCCGCGCGTCGGCGCGCGCCAGGTGGCGCGCCGCGATCACCGAGCAGGCGGCGGTGCGCAGGCGGGTGATGGCGCCGGCGTCGAACGAGGCCAGCGCGCGGCCGTCGTCGGCGGCGAACAGCAGGATGACGAAGGTGAACTGCCCCTGGATGGTGGTGTAGACCTTGGCGCCGACCACGCCCTGGCCCGGCACCACCGCGCCCAGGGTGGAGAGCTTGACGCCGCCCGCCTCGGTGCGCACGCGCGCCTGCATCGCGGCCTCGCCGCGGCCGAAGCGCGCAAAGGCATCGTCCAGCACGGCCTGCGCGTCCTCGGGGCTGATGGTGGCGTCGACGACGGCGTCGGTGATGTGTTGCATGGTGGTGAAGGGTTCAGGCCGCGGACAGCGTGCGCAGCAGGACGACGATGGCGCCGATCGCCGCCATGGCGAGCAGCATCTTGCGCACCAGCGGCGCGGGCACGAAGCGCTTGATCGGGTTGGAAGCGAAGAAGCCGGCGAACATCCACGGCATCAGCAGGGCGCTCAGCAGGTATTCGTGGGCGCCCATGCGGCCCACCACGGTGAGCACCGTGATCGACACCGCCGAGCCGATGAAGAAGATGGCGCCGAAGGTGCCACGCAGCTGGGCCGCGCCCATGTTCTGCATGGCGATGGCGAACGGCGGCGCGCCGGCCGAGGTGATGGTGCCCATCATCCCCGAGGCCACGCCGGCCACGGCCATGTTGCGCCGCGAGGGCATCACCCGCCAGCCGGTCAGGCTCAGGCTCACGCCGGTGAGGATGAGCAGCGCGAACATCAGCGACAGCGTCTTCACCGGCAGCAGCACCAGGCAGGCCGCGGCCAGCACGGTGCCGCCGAGGCGGCCGGCCACGGCCACGCTGGCCAGGTTCCACTGGATGTCCGCGCGGTCGCGCAGGCCGCCCATCAACGCGAGCGGGCAACTCAGCACCAGCAGCGGGCCCGGCACCAGCTCGGGGAACCACATCGCGGCCAGGGGCGCGGCGAACATGGCGAAGCCCAGGCCGCTGACGCCCTGCAGGCAGGCACCGACCAGCACCAGCACGCCGGCCGCGAGGTAGTGCAGGCCGCTGACGCCCTGCACGAGGTCGGTGGACAGCCAGTCCATGGCGCTCACCAGGACACGGCGATGTCGCCCTTCACGAACGTCTGGCAGGCCATGCGGAAGCCCGCGGCCAGGTCCTCGTCGCTGAGGTGCTTGCGCTCCTTGGCCTTCACTTCGTCGGTGTTGTCCAGGCCCTGCTCGATGCGGCACTTGCAGGTGCCGCACAGGCCGCCGCCGCATTTGAAGGGAATGCCGCCCTTCTCGCGCAGCGAGACGCGCAGCAGGTTGCTGTTGTCCGGCGCGCTGACGAGCTTGTTGTCGTTGCTGATGAAGGTGATGTTGACGGTCATGGCGTGTTGAAGGCGGCGGGATCGCGGGGGCGCAGCTCGGCCTGGGTGCTGCCGTAGCTGCACAGATTGCGCAGCTCCCGGCGGGCCGATTCGAGGTCCGCGAAGGATTCAAGGAACTTGGAAGGCACCGAGTTGACGGTGTCCTGGCCGCTTTCATCGATCACCCGCACGCGCGTGGGCGCGGGCAGCTCGGCCACGAGGAAGCGGGCGCGCACGCGGCCGTCGCAGTGGTAGTCCCAGGCCTCGACCGGCACCAGGCCGTCGCTCGGCTCGGTGCGGAACTGGCC
>NZ_MKSS01000184.1:0-12593 GCF_001897365.1 Hydrogenophaga sp. 70-12 | reverse complement strand
GCCGGCCGTGGCCGATGCCGTCGCCCTGGCCGCACCCATGGCCGCGCCGCAAGCCGTCGCCCTGCCCGCCTTCAACGCCGCCCCGCTGGCCGCCGGCCAGGGCGGTGCGCTGCACACGCTCATCCAGCAGCAGATGCAGCTCATGTCGCAGCAGCTCGCGCTGCTCGCGGGCGCGCCGGTGGCGCCGGCCGCCGTGGCCGCGCCGATGCCCGCGCCGCTCGCCGCACCTGTCAGCGCCGCCGCCAGCGCGGCCGCGCCCGTGGCCCGCGCCAGTGCACCCGCCCCCGCCCCCACCGCCGGGGGCAACACCCCCAGCGCCGACGGCAGCGAGCCCTCCATCAAGGCCCTGGTCGACAAGCCCTTCGGCGCCTCGCCGCGCCTCACGCTGCAGGCCGGGCAGGACTTCACGCCCGCCCAGCACCGCTGGATCGACGACTTCATCGCCAAGTACAACGCGCGCACCGGCAAATCCAAGTCCTTCAGCCAGGACAACCGCAAGGTCATGGCCGACCCGCGCGTGGTCACCGGTTTCAACCCGATGTGGAAAGACCTCGTCTATCCCATCGTGGTCGAGCGCTCCAAGGGCGCGAGCCTGTGGGACCTGGACGGCAACGAGTACATCGACCTGCTCTCCTGCTTCGGCGCCAACATGCTGGGCTACCAGCCCGACTACCTGCTGCAGGCCATGCACCAGCAGCTCGACCGGGGCCTGGAGGTCGGCCCGCAGCACCCGCTGTCGGCCGACGTTGCGCGCCTCATCTCGCAGTTCACCGGCATGGAGCGCGTGGGCTTCTGCAACACCGGCTCCGAGGCCGTGATGGGCGCCATGCGCATCGCGCGCACCGTCACCGGCCGCAAGAAGATCGCCATCTTCAGCAACTCGTACCACGGCATCTTCGACGAGGTCATCGTGCGCGGCACCAAACAGCTGCGCTCGCTGTCGGCCGCGCCGGGCATCCTGGCCAACGCGGTCGAGAACATCCTGGTGCTCGACTGGAACAGCGAGGAATCGCTCAAGGTGCTGCGCGAGCAGGGGCCGCAGCTCGCGGCCATCATGACCGAGCCGATCCAGAACAAGTACCCCAACATCCGCCCGCGCGAATTCGTGCGCTCGCTGCGCGAGATCGCCGACCAGAACGGCTGCGCGCTGATCTTCGACGAGGTCGTCACCGGTTTTCGCGTGGCGCGCGGCGGCGCCCAGGAGTTCTACGGCGTGCGCGCCGACATCGCCACCTTCGGCAAGGTCATCGGCGGCGGCCTGCCCTTCGCGGCCATCGCCGGCAACGCCAACTGGCTGGACGCCCTGGACGGCGGCCACTGGCAGTACGGCGACCACTCCTACCCCGAAGCGGGCGTCACCTACTTCGCCGGCACCTTCGTGCGCCACCCGCTGGCCCTGGCCGCGGCCAAGGCCTCGCTGGAGCACATCGACCGCGCGGGCCCGGCCTTCTACACCGAGATCAACGCGCGCACCCAGCGCATGATCGACCGCCTCAACGCCGGCTTCGCGCAGCGCGGCGCGCCCTGCGACGCGGTGCACTGCGCCTCCATCTGGCGCCTGCACTGGGACGAAGGGCAGAAGAACGTCAGCCTCTTCTACTACCTCATCCGCCACCTGGGCCTGCACGTCTACGAGCAGTTCGGCCACTTCGTGACCGAGGCCATGACGGAGGAGATCACCCACCGCATCGCCGACACCATCCTGAAGGCCCTGGACGAGCTGATGGCCCTGGGCTTCATCACGCGCCGCGACGGCGGCTCGCCCGGCGGCGGCCAGCCCGTGGAGCCCGCGCCCGCGACCACCACCGCCACCGCGGCCCCCACCGAGGCCGCCCTTTCGCCCGGCCAGACCGAGCGCTGGCTGGTCGGCGCCTTCGACGACAACGCGCGCCGCGCGCTCAACGAGTCCTTCTGCGTGAGCCTGCAGGGCGGCGCCGACAAGGCCGCGCTGCGCCAGGCCCTGCAAGACGTGGCGCAGCGCCACGCCGCCTTCCACCTGGCCTTCGACACCAGCGAGCCGCGCCAGAGCCTGCAGCCGTTGAAGCCCGTGGCCATCGCCGAGGTGGACCTGCGCCACGAGGCCGACGCCGAGGCCGCGCTCGACGCCTTCTGCACCCAGGCCAGCCGGCGCGACTTCCCCTTCGACCAGGCCCCGCTGGCCGCCTTCAGCCTGCTCGAGCTGTCCGACGGCCGGGTGGTGGTGCACGTGGTCGCCAGCCACCTGATCTTCGACGGCTGGGCCTCCAGCGTCTTCAACGCCGAGCTCGCCGAGGCCTACCAGGCGCGCCGCCAAGGCATGGCGCCGGCCTTCGCCAAACCCGCCGAGTCGCCGCTGGCCTTCGCCGCCGCCGAGCAGGCGCGCCAGGACAGCGCGCAGGCCCGGGAAGCGCTGGCGTTCTGGACCGACGTGATGCAGCAGCCGCCCCCCCCGGTGAACCTGGGCGACCGCAGCCCGGCCGGGCGCCGCCAGTTCACGGCCGACACCGTGCGCGTGCGCATCGAGGGCGCGCGGCTGGAGCAACTGCGCCAGCGCGCCAAGGCGCGCGGCGCCACCCTGTTCCAGTGGCTGCTCGCCGCCGTCACGCGCCTGATCCAGGAACGCGGCGGCCAGGAGGAGTTCGTCGTCAGCATCCCCTACGCCAGCCAGGCGCTGCAGCGCCATGGCCCGCTCATGGCCGACGGCGTGCTCGACCTGCCGCTGCGACTGTCGTGCTCGCCACAGGACACCGATGAGGCGCTGCTCACGCGCGTGCGCTCGCACCTCATGGATGCCTTGGAGTACCCGGTCATGACGCAGGGCACGCTGGCCCGCGCCCTGGGCCTGCCCAGCCGCGGCGACCGCCCGCCGCTCACCGGCATCTACTTCAACCTCAACCCCAAGGTCGACCTCTCGGGCTACCTGCCGCTGCGCGCCGCCCTGCACGAAGGCCGCAAGCAAGGCCTGCTGGCCGAGCTGTTCTTCAACTTCTACGAGCAGGACGCCGCGCTCACGCTGGACCTGCACCACAGCGCCGAGTTCTTCAGCCTGGAGCGCGCGCAATCCCTGGTGGACGGCCTGCTGGCGCAGATCGACCGGCTCAACGGCGCGCCCGCCATGGCCGCGCCCGCCACGCCGAGGTCGCCCGCCGCGGCGGCGCCGGCCAGCGCCGCCACGCCCACCGTCGACCCGCGCCTGAGCGCCTGGAACCGCGCCACCGACACGCCGTTCGACGTCACCACGCGCGTCGAGGCGTCCATCCGCCAGCAGGCCCAGGCCACGCCCGACGCCATCGCGGTGATCGCGCACGGCGCCCCGCTCACCTACGCGCAGATCGAACAGCGCGCCCGGCGCTTCGGCCAGCTGCTGGCGCAGCGCGGCGTCGGCCCCGGCCACCTGGTGGGCGTGTGCATGGCGCGCGGCCCCGAGCTGGTGCCCGCGCTGCTGGGCATCCTCAAGACCGGCGCCGCCTACGTGCCGCTGGACCCGAACTTCCCCAAGGACCGCCTGAGCTACATGGCCGAGGACGCGGGCCTGCGCCTGGTCATCACCGAATCGGCGCACGCCGCGCTCAGCGGCCTGCCGCGCGAGCAGCAGATCCGCGTCGACGACGACCGGGCCCTGATCGACGCCGCACCCGACACCGAGCCGCCCGCGCCGCAGAACCCCAGCGGCGACGCGCCGATGTACGTGATCTACACCTCCGGCTCCACCGGCAAGCCCAAGGGCGTGGTGGTGCCGCAGCGCGCGGTCAGCAACTTCCTCATGACCATGCGGCGCGAGCCGGGGCTGACGGCCAGCGACCGCCTGCTCGCCGTCACCACCCTGTCCTTCGACATCGCGGTGCTGGAGCTCTACCTGCCCCTGGCCACCGGCGCCTGCACCGTGCTCGCGCAGCGCGAAGAGATCATGGACGGCGAGGTGCTGGGCCGCCTCATCGCCGAGCAGCGCATCAACGTGATGCAGGCCACGCCCACCACCTGGCACATGCTGCTGGACGCCGGCTGGCGCGCGCCCGCGAACTTCCGCGCCCTGTGCGGCGGCGAGCCGCTGCCGCCCTCGCTCGCCGCCCAGCTGCTGGACCAGAAGATCGAACTCTGGAACATGTACGGCCCGACCGAAACCACGGTCTGGTCCACGGTGCAGCGCATCACCGACGCCACGCAGAAGATCAGCATCGGCCACCCCATCGCCAACACCCAGGTCTGGGTGCTCGACGAACAGGGCCGGCCCTGCGGCATCGGCCAGGAAGGCGAGCTGTGCATCGGCGGCACCGGCGTGGCCAACGGCTACTTCAACCGCCCCGAACTCACGGCCGAGCGCTTCGTGGCCGACCCCTTCAGCGCCGTGCCGGGCGCGCGCCTGTACCGCACCGGCGACCTCGCCCGCTGGCTCGACAACGGCACCCTGGAACACCTGGGCCGCCTGGACTTCCAGGTCAAGATCCGCGGCTACCGCATCGAACTCGGCGAAATCGAGGCCCGCCTGGCCGCGCTGCCCGGCGTCGCGCGCACGGTGGTCATGGCGCGCGAGGACACGCCTGGCGACGTGCGCCTGATCGCCTACGCCGTGCCGGCCGCCGGCGCTGCGCCCGAGCCCGCCGCGCTGCGCGAAGCCCTGCGCGGCGGCCTGCCCGACTACATGCTGCCCCAGCAGGTGGTGCTGCTCGACGCCCTACCCCTGCTGCCCAACGGCAAGATCGACCGCAAGGCCCTGCCGCAGCCCGTGGCCATGGCCCCGGCCGCCAGCGGCCCGCTCACCGCCGCCGCCACCGACACCGAGCGCGCCGTGCTGGAGGCCATGCAGGCCGTGCTCAAGCTGCCCGCCATCGGCGCCGACGAAGACTTCTTCGCGCTCGGCGGCCACTCGCTGCTCGCCGCCAAGCTCATGGGCCAGCTCAACAAGGGCCTGGGCCTGCAGCTGAACCTGCGCGTGCTCTTCGAATCGCCCACGGTGCAGAAGCTGGCGCGCGCCATCGACGAGCAGCGCGGCGGCAAGGCCCCGCAGCGCCCGCCGCTGGTGCACCAGCCCGAGCGGCGCCAGGCCCCGCTCACGCTCATGCAGGAGCGCATCCGCTTCATCGAGGAGATGCACCCCGGCCGCGTGGTCTACAACGTGCCCTCGGCCCACCGCCTGCGCGGCCCCATGGACGAAGCCCTGTTCGACCAGGCCTTCCAGGCCATGGTGCGGCGCCAGGCCTCGCTGCGGACCATCGTCGTGCGCGACGGCGACACCTGGGTGCAGCGCACGCTCGACAGCGTGCCCTGCTCGCTGCTGCCCGTCGAAGACCTGAGCCACGTGCCCGAGGCCCGGCGCGAGGAAGCCATGGCCGACCTCGTCGCCACCTGGGTGGCCCAGCCCTTCGCCCTGGACCAGGCCCCGCTGTTCCGCGCGCGGCTCATCCGCATGGACGAGCGCCACCACATCTTCTTCTTCATGACCCACCACGTGGTGTGGGACGGCTGGTCCTTCGACCTGCTGTACGAGAACATGAGCGCGTTCTACTCGGCCCTGCTGGAGAAACGCGAGCCCGTGCTGCCCGCCATGCCGCTGCAGTACGTGGACTTCGCCGCCTGGCACAACGAATGGATGCAGGGCGAAGAAATCGCCAGCCAGCTCGACCACTGGCAGCGCCAGTTCCTCAAGCGCCCCGTACCGGCCGCGCTGACCGACCTGCCGCGCCTGCCCGGCGCGCAGCGCGTGGGCAGCACCGAGTACATGCGCATCGAATCCGCCCACGCCGAGCGCGTGCGCGAGGTCGCCAAGCAGACCGGCTCCACGCTGAGCATCGTCGCCCTCGCCGTGTACGCGGTGCTGGCCTCGCAGCTGCTGCACGACCCCGAGCCCACCATCGGCGTGCCGGTGCGCGGCCGCCCGCACCCGGACCTGGAGCCCATCATGGGCTTCTTCAACAACATGCTGCCGGTGCGCTTGGCCGTGCGGCCCGAGATGAGCTGGCTGGAGTGGATCAAGCACGTGCGCGCCACCATGGTGGACGCCTTCGCCAACCAGGACGTGCCCTTCGAGCGCCTGTCCGCCGCGCTGGAGACCGCCCAGCCCGGCCAGCACGGCCGCCTCTACCAGGCCCTGTTCACCTTCCAGGACGCGCGCGCGCGTCCCGCCAACTGGGGCCCGCTCACGCATGAGCGCACGCGCTTCAAACACCGCGGCGCCACCGAGGACCTGAACTTCTGGCTGGTGGAAATCCCCAGCGGCATCGAAGGCGGCATCCAGTACGACACCCAACTCTTCCTGCCCAGCACCGCGCAGTTGCTGCGCGAGCGCTTCCTGGCCACGCTGATGGGCCTGGCCGACAACCCGAACCGCCGCGTGGCCGACGCCCTGCTGCCCGGCGCCGCCGAGCTCGAGCGCCTGCGCGCGCTCGACGCCGCGCCGGTGGCCGGCCACGACCTGCTCAAGGCCCTGGCCCGCACCGACGGCGCGCCGCTGCTGCGCCACGGCGCCAGCGCCCTGGACGGCGCCGCGCTGCAGGCCCGCGTGGCCGCCGCGCGCGAGCGGCTGGGCACCGGCAGCGGGGCCGTGGAGATCGCATCCACCGACCCCGTCGAGGCCCTGGCCAGCGCCCTCGCCGCCTTCGGTGCGAACCGCGCGCTGCGCTGGCCCGGCGGCGCCGACACCGACGCCCGCCGCTGGAGCGACACCGTGGAAGCCCTGGCCGCCCAGGTGCAACTGCTGCCCGGCGACCGCCTCGTCGCCCACGGCGGCCACCCCGGCCTGCGGCTGGCCCTGCTGGGCCTGGCGCTGCGCCACGGCGTGGAGCTGGTGCTGGCCGACGACCCCGGCGCACCCGAGGCCGTGGAGGCCCTGCACGCCGACAACACCGCCCTGGTCTTTGCCGACGCCAACGGCTGGGCCACGCTGCTGCAGGCCAACGCCGGGCGCGCGCTCTCGCTCATCGCCGCACTGGACGTGCGCGAGGCCAGCCCCGAAGGCATGCAGGCCCTGGCCGACACCCAGGCCAGCGCGCTCAACCTGGCCCTGGACCCCGCCACCGGCCTGCCCCTGGCCATGGGCTGGGCGCACGGCCCGGCCGACCACAACAGCTTCGGCAAGCCGCTGCTGCCCGACAGCCTGCGCATCGGCGACGCGGCCGAGCGGCCCGCCGCCATCGGCGTGGCCGCGCCGCTGTGGGCGCGCGGCGCCGACGGCACCTGGCGCGCCACCGGCACGCTCGCGCGCTGGCGCTCCGACGGCGTGCTGCAGGCCATCGGCGAAGACGGCGCGCACGCCGTGATCGCCGGCCAGCGCCTGGCGCTCGACGCCATCGAACAGGACATCGCCCAGCTGCCCCTGGTGGCCCGCGCCGCCGCCGCGCTGCAGATCGGCCCGCAAGGCGAACGCCGCCTGCTGCTGGGCCTGGAGCCCGACACCGGCCTGCAGGACGCCGGCCTGGACGCCCTGCTGCAGCGCGTGGACCAGCGCCTGGCCCAGCACCTGCCCGCCGCCGCGCGCGCCCACCTGCAGGTGCTGTGCTGCGAACGCCTGGCCACCACCGCCGAGGGCCGCTTCGCGCCCACCGCCTCGCGCCTGCGCCGCCGCGACAGCGCCGCCTCGGCCGCCGACCACTTCCAGGGCACGGCCACCGAGCGCGAGATCTTCCTCGTCTGGAGCGAACTGCTGGGCACCACCGCCATCCGCCGCAACGACAACTTCTTCGACCTCGGCGGCACCTCGCTGAGCGCCATGCAGGCGGTCCAGAAGCTGGAGAAGCGCGTGGGCAAACAGGTGAGCCCGCGCCGCTACGTCTCGGAAACCCTGGCCCAGCTCGCCGCCGCCTACGACGGCCAGGCGGCCGGCGCCACCACCGCCCCCGACACCGATGCCCCGTCCCTCCCGCCGAAGAACGGTGGCGGCCTGATGTCGCGCCTGCGTCGCCTGGTGCAAGGCGCCTGAAGCGGTGAACAGCCAAGCCTGTTACCGTCGCCACCCATGACGATCTCGATCCGGCACTTCGGCCACTGGGACCGGCCGATGGTGGGCATTCACATGGCGGCCGACGGCGGCGCCAGGCCGCGCGCGCGCTTCCTGCTCTGCCGCCCCCTGGGCCAGGAAGCCGTGCGCAGCTCGGCCGTCTTCCGCGTGGCTGGCGAACGGCTCTCGCGCGAGGGCGTGGAATCCCTGCGCTTCGACTACCACGGCACCGGCGACTCGCCCGGCGACGAGGGCGCGCAGTCGCTGGACGACTGGGTGCGCGACACCCTGGCCGCGCACGAGCAGCTCCTGGGCGAGGGTGCCGGCGGCGGCGAACCGCCCGTGCACTGGTTCGGCATGGGCCTGGGCGCCGTCATTGCCCTGCGCGCCGCGCTGCTGGCCAAGCACCCGCCGCGCCACCTGGTGCTGTGGGAGCCGGTGTTCAACGGCCCGGGCTACCTGCAGGCCCTGATCGCCGGCCACAAGGCCGAGCTGGCCATGATGTTCGCCCAGCCCTGGGAACAGATCGCGGCCAGCGGCAAGGTGGCCGAACCCACGCTGCCCGGCGACGTGCTGGGCTTTCACTTCGGCGAGCGCCTGGTCGCCGACCTGTGCGCCCTGCCCGACCTGAACGTGCTGCCCGCGCTGCGCCGCGGCCTGCGCATCACCTGCGCCGTGCGCGGCGACCAGCCCCACCCGCTGGCCGCCCACGCCGGCCTGTCGGCCCTGAAGCTGCACACCGTGGAGCACCCCACCGACTGGATGTCCAGCCAGGCCATGGGCACCGCCATCGCGCCGCCCGACATCCCGCGCGTGCTGCTCGCCACCCTCGATTGACCCGCATGCAGGAGCAGACCCGAACCGTCGGCGCCGAAGGCCACCTCGTCGCCACCTTCACCCCCGCCCAGGGCGCGCCCGGCGCGGCACCGCCCGTGGTGGCCGTGCTCAGCAACTCCGGCGTCATCCCGCGCGGCGGGCCGCACCGCATCAACGTGCTGCTGGCGCGCGAGTTCGCCGCCATGGGCATCCCCTCGGTGCGCTTCGACATGAGCGGCCTGGGCGACAGCCAGCGCAGCGACAGCACCCGCTCCGTCACCGAGCAATGGGTGGCCGACACGCGCGAGGTGATGGACGCCGCCCAGGCCCAATTCGGCTGCGCGCGCTTCGTGATGGTGGGCCTGTGCTCGGGCGCCATCATCGGCCACCTGGTGGCGCTGGAAGACCCACGCATGCGCGCCGTGCTGCTGTGGGACATGTACGCCTACCCCACGCTGCAGTCGCGCCTGCGCAAGCTGGCCTTCAAGATCGGCCGCGCCGGGCTCCTGGGCTCGGCGCAGAAGGCCGGCGTGATGCTGCTGCGAAAACTGCGCCTGATGCCGCCCGACGACGCGCCGGCCAAGCCCAAGGGCGAGATGTCGGTGTCGCCGCCGAAGGACGAATTCATGGGCCGCGTCGACCGGCTCACCAACCAGGGCGTGGAACTGCTGTTCGCCTACTGCGGCGGGCAACCCGAGTGGTTCAACCACCGCGGCCAGTTCGCCGCCATGTTCGCGGGGCAAGCCTGGCTGCCCAAGGTGTCCTTCGAACTGCTGGAAACCACCGACCACCTGATCACCAGCGGGCCGGCCAAACGGGCGTTCATCGACATGACGACGGGGTGGGTGCGGGAGCGGGTGGTGCCGGGGGCGGGCCGTCACTCATAGTGCGTCCAAAGGCGAAGAACGCGCACCACCCGCTCCTTCGCAAACACCTCGTAGACCAGCCGGTTGTGGATATTGATCCGCCGGGAGTAGGCTCCGGCGAGGTCTCCCACCAGCTTCTCGAAGGCCGGCGGATTCTTGAACGGATTCGCCTCGAGAATCGCCAGCAGTTCTTCGACTTTCGGTTTGAGCCCGGCCGCCTTGACCTTCTTCGCGTCCTTCAGGGCCTGCTTCGAGTAGGCCAGCTCCCACTTCACCATTTCAGCGCACGGGCACTCTTCGACAGCGGCTCGGCCATGGCCTTGCGGATGGACTCCCGCATCCCGGGCACCGACAGCAGGTGCATCGTTTCCTGGATCGCAGCCCAGTCTTCGGCCGACACCAGGACGGCGGAAGCGTTCTTCCCCGCGATGACGATGGGTTGGTGGGACTCCGTCGCCTGGTCGATGAGGCGGTAGAGGTTGGCGCGCGCGGCGGATGCGGTGAGGACGTTCATGGGGACTCCAGCAAGACGAAAAGCGTACGTTTTTACGCACGCTAAGTCAAGCACCCCTGAACGCCACAGGCCTTCGTGGTGGTGATCGCCGGGTAGGCGAGAGAGTGAGTCGTGTGTGGGGGCGGGATCACCTCGCGCGCTTGACGCAGGCCGCCAACGCACCACCGCCCCGGTCACGACACGGCCTCTGCGGGGCCAATTCGTCGGAAACGCTTCCGTCGATCATGACGATTCCCTGAAGGATCACTCCCTCGTAGCCGCCAACAGCGGGACTTCAAAGCGCTGCCATCGGCACATCAAGGTCCCGCCCTACATCGAGCCCAACAATGGTTGCGTGCCAATAGCTGGCACGCCACGTCCGACGTCCATTCAGGAGGAACCATGCACATCGCTCTCGCCAATGACCTGCCAAAAGCCATCAGGCTCAACGAACGACCTCAACTGTCCATGCGGGTACTGCACACGTCGGAACAACGCCTGTCTATTGCTGAACTGCGCCGGCTCTCACCTGTCGGCGTCGAGGACGACCTGGGCCTTGGTCTTTCGCCGTTCGAAAACGTGCGCGACCAGATTGGCACCGTCTTGGCCTATGAGCGCGATCGCCGTCTCGTGGCCACCCTGCGCTTTGTGCCGAGTGGGCACGGCATGACAGGACTCGAACGTCTGCTTTATCGAGCGGCATTGCCAAAGGACATCGTCACCCCACACAGCTGCGAAGTGGGCCGGGTCGTGGTGGCGCCGGAGGATCGGCATCCCGATATGTTGGGGCAATGCTTCTCGCTCGCCCTGGTGGAGATCACCCGAATGCGCCCGGTCAAACAGTTCTATGCCATCGCCACGCCACTTGTGGCGCGGCTATGGAGGCGCTACGGCATGCAGGTGGCCGCTACGATCCATGGCGTCAGCGGAACGGAATACAAAGTTGTTCAGGGGCGCGCCGTTGACGTGGCAAAGGCTCTCAAGCTGCCCAAGAACCTGCTGATGCCCGGGCCTTCTCCGGCAGCTTCTCGGGCCCACGTCGCAGCGGCTTCGCGTCGGGCCATGCCGATCGGCTGAACGCGCGCAAGGGGCCACGGAAGAAACACCCTGAGGGTATGCACCCTCCGCGGCCTCTACCGTTTCGGGCCACAAAGGGGAAACACATGCGCGCCTTGGTCCTGCGTCTCTCGGAAGGCTATCGCTCCTATCACGACACCAACCAGTCGCTGCTTGAATGGATCGGCTTGGTTGGTGCGATCGCCTTCCCGCTTCTGTATGCGCTGCGGTTCACGGGCAAGATGCCACCCCTCTACGACGATTTCGCTCTTCGTGCGGTGGCCACCAGTAGCTGCATCCTGCTGGCGTTGCGCCGATGGTGGCCCGAGCGCTGGCGGCGGTGCTACCACCCTTTCTCCTACGGCACCGTCCTCTATTGCCTGGCCTTCATGCTGCCGCTAACGCTGCTGCACAACCAGGCCACCGCACCTTCGGCGGTCAACATGGTAGTCAGCGTGGTGCTCATCGTTCTGCTGACGGACTGGCGCAACACCTTGGTGATGCTGGCATTCGGCTATGCGTTGAGTTTCATGGCGTACTGGTTCACGGCGACCGACCCACGCTGGCCTGTGGACTTTCTGCTGTGGTGGTTCCCCGTGTGCGGCGTGCTGGTCGCTGGGGGCGGCATCGGCAAGCACGTGGAGAAACGTGCCGAACTGGAGCGCTTGCGGCGCGTGTATGCCGGACTCGCCGGCTCCATCGCCCACGAGGTGCGAACGCCATTGGCCCAGATCCAGCATGCCATCAACCAAGCCGTAGCGCGGCTACCCCCCACATCCGACGCTGCGCAATTGCTGATGCAGGGACAGCGAGCGGTTCGCCGAGGCTTGCAGGCCGTATCGATCACGCTCCAGCAGATCAATGGCAGGCCTTTGAATGCCAGCGAATTCATCCCGTTGTCGGCGGCCAGGTGCGTGAGCGAGACCCTGAATTCGTACGCCCATGAATCGGCAGAGTCCCGCGAAAGGGTTCGCCTTCAGGTCGACGAGGACTTCTGTTTTCTGGGAGATCAGACCGCATTCGAACTGGTGCTATTCAATCTGCTCAAGAACGCCTTGTACTACCTGCCGGTGCATCCGGGCCTGGAGGTGCGGGTCCGGATCGGGCGCCAACCCCAGCCCTGCGTCGTTGTGCGCGACACAGGCCCTGGCATCGCCCCGTCGCTTCTGCCTCACCTGTTCGGTGAGTTCGAGACCCTTGGCAAGGCCAATGGCACGGGCCTCGGTCTGGCCTTTTGCCGACGCGTGATGAGCGAATTCGGTGGGACGATCGAATGTCGCTCTGAACTGGGCAGCTTTACCGAGTTCACACTGTCGTTTCCAGCGCTCAAGGCCACGCATGCCACAAGGCCGCAGCCACCAGAAGCGACGTCCTGCGTTCTGAGCGGACGCACGATGTTGGTGGTCGATGACCAGGCATTGAATCGGTCGGTCGCAGAGGCCTTGCTCAGGGA
>NZ_MKSS01000183.1:0-12659 GCF_001897365.1 Hydrogenophaga sp. 70-12 | reverse complement strand
CGCGCGCCTGCAGGCCGGCGAGACCGACGAGCCCACCCTGGTGCCGCTGGACCGCGTGATGGCCGAGCTGCGCGACGCCCTGGCCGCGCGCATCGCCGAGACCGGCGCCGAGCTCCACATCGAGCCGCTGCCCGTGGTGCCGGGGCACGCCAGCCTGCTCTCGCTGCTGTTCCAGAACCTGCTGACCAACGCGCTGAAGTTCGTGCCGCGCAACCGCGCGCCCCGGGTGAGCGTGAGCGCCTGCCTGTCGGACGGCCGCGTGAAGGTCTCGGTCGGTGACAACGGCATCGGCATCGCGCCCGAGCACGCGGGCCGCCTGTTCCAGCCCTTCCAGCGGCTGAACCTCAAGAGCGAGTACGAGGGCACCGGCCTCGGGTTGGCGGTGGCGCGCCAGGTGGCCGAGGCCCACGGCGGCACGATCGCCGTGCGCCCGAACGCGGGCCAGGGCGCGGTGTTCGAGGTGCTGCTGCCGCTGCCGCCGGCCTGACCAGGGCCACGCGGGCGTCGGTGGAAAGTACTCGCGTCGGGCGCCCGCGACGCCTGCGTATCTTCCCTAGCGAGATTTGTTTCAGAAAGTGACAAGCTCGGCCGACAATGCGGGCTGATACGGAAGCGGGGCATGAACGATCAGGGTGGCCGACACACGAAAACCTGGCTGGCGCGCATGGGGCGCGCCGCTGGCTGCGCCGTTCTCCTGCTGCTGGCGGGCTGCATGGAGGTTCCCCAGCCGCCCCTGGCCGTGGGCACGAACATGCGCGTGGGCGCCGATCCGCTGGTGCTCGCGCGCGAGCGGGGCCTGGTGGACCCGGGGCGCGTCAAGGTGGTGGAGCTGGCCTCGGGTTCGGAGGTCCAGCGCGCGCTCAACAACGGCCTGCTCGACGCGGCCGCGCTCACGCTGGACGAAACCCTGCGCCTGGTGGACGCGGGTGTGGACCTGCGCATCGTGGCCTTGCTCAATGCCTCCCAGGGCGCCGACGTGGTGGTGGCGCGGCGCGACATCCAGTCGCCGCGCGACCTGCGCGGCGAGATGGTGGCCGTGGAGGACACCTCGGTGGGGGCCTTCATGCTGCAGCGCATGCTGGGCAAGACCGGGCTCACGCGCGCCGAGGTCCGGGTGGTCAACCTGGAGGCCAACGCCCACCTGGACGCCCTGCGCGATGGCCGCGTGGCGGCCGCGGTGAGCCATGCCCCGCTATCGGGCGCGCTGATCGCCGCCGGCTACCGACCCATCTTCAGCAGCCGCGCCATCTCGGGCGAGGTGGTCGACGTGATGGTGGTGCGCGCCAGCGTGCTGCGCGCGCGCCCGGAGGCGGTGGATGGACTCCTGCGGGCCTGGGCCGCCGGGCTGGCCGAGGTGCACGCCGATGCCACGCGCGCCGCCGCCGCGCTGTCGCCCGGCACTGGCCTGAGCACCCTCGAGTACGTGGGCGCGCTGCGGGACGTGGCCTTCATGCCGCTGGACGTGTCACTGGAGCAGCTCACCGGCCCCTCGGTGGCGCTGGAGGCGCGGGCGCGCTCGGTGGGCGGCGCGCTCATGGACGTGGGCCTGCTGCGCCGCATGCCGCTGCTGGTGGATCTGGTCGACACCTCGGCCCTGCGGCGCGTGGTGGGGCACCCGTGATCGGACAGGCCGGTCGCTGGATGCCGCAGGGCCGCTGGCTGGTGCCGCTGCTGCTGGCGCTGGTCGCGCTGCTGACGGCCGGCACCAAGTACGTGGTCGGCATGCGCCAGGTCGAGGCCGAGGTGACCGAGGCCGAGACGCGGCGCCTGCGCGAGCGGCTCACCGTGGAACAGAGCCGGCTGAACCTGCAGGCCGATCCGTCCAGCCTGCCGTTCGCGCGCGGCGTGGTCGGCGGCATGGGCCTGTACAAGGGCATGCGCGCGGCCTGGCTGCTGCGGCCCGACGGCCAGGTGCTGGCCTCGCTCACGCGCGCCGACGTCGGCCGCGATTTCGCCGAGGTGGCCGCCGCCCGGCCCGAACTGCTCTACCTGGACACCCTGCCGCGCGGCGCGCTCGACCCGCTGGCCATCGTGCCGCGCTACTGGGTCGGTGGCCAGGAACTGGTGGGCGCGGTGCCGCTGAGCAATGGGCGCCGGCTGGTGGTGCTGGTCGACATCACCGTGCCGATGGCGCAGCGCCACGCGGCCTTGCGCGAGGCGATGCTGCGCGAAACCCTGCTGCTGCTGGCGCTGGCCGGCGCGCTGGGCCTGGTGCTGCACTTCGCGTGGTTCCGCCGCGCCGAGCACCTGGCCCGCTCGCTCACCGACATGGGCGAGGGGCGCCTGCAGGCGCGCGCCGGCCTGCAGGGCTTCGACGAGTTGGCCTTGATCGGCGCCGCCGCCGACCGCATGGCCGAGCGCCTGGAGAGCGACCAGGCGCGGCTGCAGCACCTGCACGCCCTGGTGGACCGCTCCCCGGTGGTCGTCATCGAATGGGCCAATCAGCCTGGCTGGCCCATGACCTACCTCAGCCGCGCCGTGGCGCAATGGGGCTACGAGGCCCAGGACCTGCTGAGCGGGACCATCGACTGGGACGACCTCGTGCACCCGGACGATGTCGAGCGCATGAACACCGAGATCGCGGCGCACTGGGCGGCCGGCCGGCACGAGTACCGCCAGGAATACCGGCTGCGCCGCGCCGACGGCGTCTACGCCTGGATCGACGACCGCACCTCGATCACGCGCCGCCCCGACGGGGAGATCGACAGCATCAGCGGCATCCTGCTCGACATCACCGCGCAGAAGGAGGCCCAGCTGGCGCTGCGCGAGCAAAGCGAGGTGCAGCGCCTGTTCTACGAGCTGCCCTTCATCGGCATGGCGATCTCCGACCCCGACAGCAAGCGCTGGCTGCAGGTGAACGACCGCCTGTGCGAAATCCTGGGCCGCCCGCGCGAGGAAGTGCTGCGCATGAGCTGGGCCGAGATGACACCGCAGCCCGACCGGGAACGCAACATCGAGCGGTTCGAGGCCCTGCGCGCCGGCCACATCGACAGCTACCAGCTGCAGAAACGCTTCGTGCGCGGCGACGGCGGCATCGTGCACGTGGAGCTCGACGTGCGCCCCCTGCGCCTGGCCGACGGCACGCTGCACCGCCTGTTCGCCACCATCCAGGACGTGACCGGCCGGCTGCGCGCCAGCGAGGCGCTGAACGAGCAGAAGGGCCTGCTGGAACAGGCCGAGGGCCTGGCCGGCCTGGGCAGCTGGCGCTTCGACATGGCCGACGGCCGGGTGTGGTGGTCGGAGCAGATGTTCCGCAACATTGGGCGCGACCCGGCCCTCGGCCCACTGCCCACGCTGGACGCCTACCTGGACTGCATGCACCCCGAAGACCGCGACCGGGTGCGCGGCTTCATGCAATCGCCGGCCGAGGGCGACGGTGTGGCCCACGCCGAATTCCGCCGCCACCCGGGGCTGGGCGAAGAGCGCTGGTTCCGCGCCAGCGTGGCGCGCCACCGCGCGCCCGAGGGCAGTGGCTGGCGCTACTCGGGCACGCTGCTGGACATCACCGCCCTCAAGCGGGCCCAGCTCGACCTGCAGCGCACCAACGCCGAGCTGGAGCACCGCGTGCGCGAGCGCACCGAGCAGCTCAGCGCGGCCAACCGCGAGCTCGAGGCCTTCACCTACACCGTCTCGCACGACCTCAAGGCGCCGCTGCGCGGCATCGACGGCTACAGCCAGCTGCTGGAGGAAGAGGCCGGCCAGCGGCTGAACGAGGAAGAGCGCGGCTTCGTGCGGCGCATCCGCCGCGGCGTGCAGCAGATGAGCGAGCTCATCAACGACCTGCTGGATTACTCGCGCATGGAACGCCGCGCCATGGACCCGCAGCCGCTGGACCTGGAGGCCACGGTGCGGCGCGTGCTCGACGAGTTCGGCGCCGACATCGAACGCAGCCGCGCCGAGGTGCGGCTGGCGCTGCCGCCGCTGAGCCTTCGCCTGGACCGCGAGGGCATGGCCGTGGTGCTGCGCAACCTGGTGGGCAACGCGCTGAAGTTCGCGCGCGCCGGCCAGCCGCCGCGCATCGAGCTCGGCGCCAGCCCCGTGGAGGGCGGCCACCGGCTCTGGGTGCGCGACCACGGCGTGGGCTTCGACATGAAGTACCACGACCGCATCTTCGGCATCTTCCAGCGCCTGCAGCGCGCCGAGGACTACCCGGGCACCGGCGTCGGCCTGGCCCTGGTGGCCAAGGCCGTGCAGCGCATGGGCGGCCGCGTCTGGGCCGAGAGCGTGCCAGGCCAGGGCACCACCTTTTTCCTGGAGTTCCCCGCATGAACAAGGACCCCCACGCTCCGCCGTTTCACGGGTCGTTGCCCCCCGAGGGGGCTGAGCCGCCGGGGGGCGGCCCGGCGGCGGCTCGCACCCTCAAGCGCCCCGGTCCCTTGCCGCCCATCCTGCTGGTCGAGGACAACCCCATGGACCTGGACCTCACGCTGCGGGCCTTCAGCAAGCGCCAGTTCGCCAACCAGATCCAGGTGGCGCGCGATGGCGAGGAGGCGATGGCCTGGCTGCCGCGCTGGGAGGCCGGCGAGCCCATGCCCGCGGTCATGCTGCTCGACATCAACCTGCCGCGCATGACCGGACTGGAGGTGCTGCAGGCCTTCAAGCGGCACGAACTGGCGCGCCGCATCCCGGTGGTGGTGCTCACGTCCTCGCGGGATGACCGCGACCTCGGGAAGGCCTACGATCTGGGCGTGAACTCTTACATCGAAAAGCCAGTCAGCTTCAACAAGTTCATCGAGGTCGCCGGGCACATCGAGCTGTACTGGTGCGTATTCAACGAGCGCCCCTACCGGCCCTGAGGCCGGCCGGTGCCAGCAAGGAGACGGTCATGTTGCGCATCCTCATTCCCATCGACGGTTCGCCCGCTGCCATGGCGGCCGTGCGCCATGTGCTGTTGCTGGTGGGCCGGGGCCTGCGCGCGCGCTGCGTGCTGGCCAATGTGCAGGCCGGCGCCAATCTGTACGAAATGGTGGTGGCGCGCGACCCCGGTGTGCTGGACCGCGTGGCCGAGGAGGCCGGGCGCGACCTGATCAAACCCGCGCAGCAGCTGCTGGGCGCGGCCGGCGTGGCCGTGGACGTGGAGGTGGTGCACCAGGGCGACGTGGGGCCGGCCCTGCTGGACCTGGCCGAGCGCCACGGCGTGGACGCCATCGTGGTGGGCGCCGGCGCGCCGGGCCTGGCCGACCGCGTGCTGGGCTCGGTCACGCTGGACCTGGTGCAGAACGCGCGCGTGCCGGTCACGGTGGTGCGGGTCGCGGGCTGAGACCGGGCCGCGAACCGCCTGTCGCGGCGCGGCCGATCGCTCGAAAAGCCCCTCAAGTCACCCCCAATTCCGCCGATAGGGTGTTCAGAACGCCGGGCTTGTCTGCGCCCGGCGACCGAATCATTGGGGGTGCCCATGATCCCGTCCCAACCGACTTCTTCCGTTTCCTGGTCCAGCACGGCCGCGCCGGTGGCCGCCTCGGTGCCCGCCGTGGTGGCGGTGGCGCCGTCGGCGCCGGCCGCGCGCGACACGCAGGCCAGCCTGCAGCAGGGGCCGGGCCGCCAGCCGCCCCAGGCCTCGGCGCGCGCGCCGGCGGTGGACACCGCGCCTGGCGATCCGGTGCGCCAGGCCACCGAACTGGCCCTCAAGCGCGAGGCCGAGGCGCAGCTGCGCGCCCAGGAGCTGGAGCGTGCGCGCCTGCGCCAGGAGGCGCAGCGCGACACCGTCGAACAACTGCGCCAGACCCTGCGCCAGGTCTGGGACGCCAGCGCCACCGTGGTGGAGCAGGCGCTGCAGCGCGAGGCCGACGCGGCGCGCGCCCCGGAGGCCGCGAGCGCGGCGCGCTCGAAATCGCTCGATGCCTACGAAGGCCCCGCCGTGGCGCGCGACCCGGCCGGCAGCCACGTGAACCGGCGGGTCTAGCACCGCCCAGCGCGCGCGGGCCGTGCCCGGCCGCGGCGCCGTTGGGCCGCCGCCCCTCCGCCTTCCCCCCGCCACCGCGCTTGCGCGCCCGGCTTCAGTGGGTGGCGAGTTCCTCGGTCTCGGTGGGGGGGAAGGCGTGCAGGGCCGCCTGGGTGTCGCGCACGTCCTCGTCCAGTGTCTCGCGCAGGGCCCCCAGGGCGCGCACGTCGCCTGCCGTCCCGGCCTTCTCGAGGCGCGCGGCCACGTTCGCCAGGGCCTTCAGGCCCAGCAGCATGGCCGAGCCTTTCAGCCGGTGCGCGTGGTAGACGACCTGGGCCACGTCCTCCGCATTCAGCGCGGCCTGCAGTTCGGGCACCGTGGCCTCCTCCCCTTCGAACAGCATGTCCAGCAGTTCCAGAAGGGTTTCGCGGGGCATCATGGCGGCCAGTTGGCCGTAGATGTCGGCATCGATCAGCTGATGCGGTTCACGTCCCGCGCGCGGCAGGGGCATCAGCGGGGCGGGCTGGGTATCGGCGGCCTCGCCGAGCAGGCCGCAGCGGCGCAGGGCGCGCCGCAGATCGGCCTCTTGCAGGGGCTTGGGCGCGAACTGTGTGACGCCGGCTTCGGCCGCGAGCTTGCGCGTGTCGTTGACCACATCGGCCGTCACCATGATCACGGGCACCTGCCCGGCCTCGCCAGGCAGCAGGCGGATTTCGCGCGTGGTGGCGATGCCGTCGAGCACCGGCATGTGGTAGTCGAGCACCACGGCATCGAAGCGCTCGTTGTGCAGCAGCTGAAGGGCCTCGAAGCCGTTCTCGCAGAACACCGCTGCATGGCCCATGCGCTCGACCAGCAGATTGAGGTACTTCAGATTGACCGGGTGGTCTTCCGCCACCAGCAGCCGCAGGCGGCGAATGGGGGCGCGGCGGCGGTTTTCCCACGCCTCATCGTCCTCGAACGGCACGCCGCGGGCGGCCTCGGCCGGGGCCTCGGTGCGCGGCAGGCTGAGCGTGACCACGAAGACCGACCCCTGGCCGGGCGTGCTGCGGACCGTGATGTCGCCACCCATCATGCGCGCGAGCGTGCGGGAGATCTCCAGGCCCAGGCCCGAGCCGCCCACGCGGCGGCGCAGCGAGTTGTCGGCCTGGTAGAAGCGGGTGAAGAGCTGGGCCACCGTGGCCTCGTCCATGCCGATGCCGGTGTCCTGCACCGTCATGCGGATGCCGTCGGGCAGCGAAGTGTCGGGCTCCAGGATGGCCTCGATGCTGCCCTGGGCCGTGAACTTCACCGAGTTGTTGACGAGGTTGAGCAGGATCTGGCGCACGCGCGTGGCGTCGGCCGTGACCCAGGGGGGCAGGCGCTCGTCGCACAGGCAGCTCAGGGCCACGCCCTTGTCGCGCGCCAGGGGCTCCAGCAGGCTCACGACCTCGTCGGCCATGGCCGGCAGGTTCACCGCCGTGGGCGACAGCTTGAGCGTGCCCGATTCGATGGTGGACACGTCCAGGATGTCGTTGACCACGCTCAGCAGGTGCAGGGCCGAGTCCGAGGCCGTCTGCACGAAGTCGCGCTGCTGGCCGCTCAGGCGGGTGTCCTCCAGCAGCTTGAGCATGCCCAGAACGCCCTGGAAGGGGGTGCGGATCTCGTGGCTCATGTTGGCCAGGAACACGCTCTTGGCGTGGTTGGCCGCCTCGGCCTGGTCGCGCGCCGTGGCGAGCTCTTGGCTCAGCTGTTGCAGGCGCGCGAACTGGCGGGACTGTTGGCGGATGTGGCGCACCAGCAGCGCCACGAACAGCAGCATCACGCCCACCTGCAGCCCGGCCAGGGCAATGAGCAACAGGCTCTGGTGGCGCAGCTGCTGGTTGCGCTCGTCCACGAAGCGGGCCACCGCGCGGTTGGCCGCCTGCGTCAGCTCGTTCAGCAAGGGGCTGAGGGCGGTCGCCTGGGTGTGCAGGCGGTCGAGCGCGGCGCTGTCCTTGAGCAGGGCGTTCGGGTCCTTGAACGCGGGCTCCGCTTCGCGCTGGAAGCCCTCGATCGCGTGCAGCACCGCGCTGAAGCCGGGCCAGGCGTCGAGCAGGTCGCGACGGGGAATGTCGCTGAGCAGCCGGATGCGGCTGAGGAAAACCTCGTAGCGCTCGCTCAGGTCGTCGGGCAGCACCGCGGGTGAGCCGTCCATGGCTTCCAGCAGCACGCCATCGAGCCGGGACAGCTCGCGTTCGAGTTGGTAGGCCTGCCACATGATGGAGTCGACCTGGCGCGTGTCCGTGTCCTGCAGCATCTGCCACTGGCGCCACTGGATGAGGCCCAGGGGGATGAGCGTGAGCGCGAGCAGGGCGATGACCACCAGGCTCCATTGCCGCATGCCCCAGGCGGCAAAGCCCTTGGGCGGGCTGTTCATTCGATGCTCATGCGCTTGAGTTGCCAGATCGAGCGCTCGTAGTAGGTGGAGGTGCGCAGCTCGGCCTTGTTGTCGAATGGGTAGACCACGAACAGCGGCCCCTTGTCCCGCACCGCCATGGGCTGGTCGTCGAGCAGGCGGGCCACGATGGCGCCCTGTTCCTTCGCATCCGCGACCGGAATGCGGATGGTGTAGTCGTTGATCGCGGTCGCGCTGACCGTGCCGCCCTGGGCCTTCACCGCGTCCAGCAGGTCGGACAGCAGCGGGCCGGTGAACTTCACGGGCCGGTCGTACCAGGGCGTGCGGGTGGTGAAGCTGTGCTGGGGCAGCGCTTCGAGCATGGCCATGTCGAACACCGCGTCCTTGCCCTTGTTGGGCTGACCGATGTGGCCGCTGATGGTGAGGATCACCCGGCCCTTGGGCTCGGGCAGGCCGTCGGCGTTGGCCAGCGGCGAGAGGGTGGTCAGCGCGGCCGCCAGGCCGAGCCCGAGCGCCAGGCGGCGCGAGCAAGAGGTGAAACGGAACATGGGGGCTCCAGGGTATGCATTGGCATCAGATGCGATGACGCACACCGGCTGGTGCGTTCGCGAGGCGGGCCAATACCGCCAGCGCGATCTGGTTGAGCGGCAGCACCTCGTGCGCCGCGCCGTGCTGAATGGCCATACGCGGCATGCCGAAGACCACGCAGCTGGCCTCGTCCTGCACGTAGTTGTAGCTGCCCGCGTCCTTCATTTCGCGCATGGCGCTGGCGCCGTCGGCGCCCATGCCGGTGAGCATGATGCCGATGGCGTTCGGCCCGATCACGCGCGCGGCGGACTTGAACAGCACCTCCACCGAGGGCCGGTGGCGGTTCACCGGTTCGGTGTCTTCCACCACGGCCACGTAGTTTGAGCCGCTGCGGTCGATGCGCAGGTGGCGTCCGCCTGGCGCGATGTAGGCGTGGCCGGGCAGGATGCGCTGGCCGTCGCGCGCCTCGGCCACGCTGATCTTGCACAGACCGTCCAGCCGGGTGGCGAAGCTGGTGGTGAAGCCCGGCGGCATGTGCTGGGTGATGACGATGGCGGGCGCGTCGGCCGGCATCGGCACCAGCACTTCGCGGATGGCCTCGGTGCCGCCGGTGGAGGCGCCGATGCAGATGATTTTCTCGGTCGACAGACGCGGCAGCGGCACGCCCGGGCGCGCAGGGGCGGCGGCGCCAGCGCCGGTGGTGTTCGGCGCGGTGGGCGCGGGCGCGCTCAGGCGGCGCACTTGCGCGGCGGCGGCCACGCGGATCTTGTCCACGATGTCGCCCGCGAGCTCGCTCAGGCCCTGGCTCACGCCGATGCGCGGCTTGGCCACGAAATCCACCGCGCCCATCTCCAGCGCGCGCAGCGTGATCTCCGCGCCCTGTTCGGTCAGCGTGGACACCATCACCACCGGCATGGGGCGCAGGCGCATCAGGCGGGAGAGGAACTCCAGCCCGTCCATGCGAGGCATCTCCACGTCCAGCGTGATGACGTCGGGGTTGAGCTCGCGGATCATCTCGCGCGCCACCAGCGGGTCGCTCGCGGCGCCCACGCATTGCATGTCGTGTTGGCGGTTGATGATCTCGGCCAGCAGGCTTCGCACCAGCGCCGAATCGTCCACCACCACCACTCTCGTCTTGGCCATCTCAAACTTCCTCTCGAAGACCGGTACCTGGCCCAGGGGCACCGAGGAACCGGCTTTGCCGGGCCTCGGGTGTCGCCCCTTTGAGGGGGGACGCGCGAAGCGCGGCGGGGGTGCGTGTCAAAAAAGATCGATGGAGCCGCCGGCGGTGCTCTTGACCACGGCGGCCGCGCTGCCCTTGCGTTCCTGCGTTTCCAGCGTCTCGGGCTGGGCATGGGCCAGTCGCTTGACCATGGCCTTGCCCGTCACCGGGAAGAAGCAGACCTTGCGCGGGTGGATGTCCAGCACGTCCTTGGATACCACGGCGATGCGTTCGGTCTGCAGGTAGTCGAGCACGAATTTGGTGTTGCGCTCGCCCACGTTCATGGTGGTGAAGCTGCTCATCACCTGGCCGCCGCCGAAGACCTTGGCCTGCATGGTCTCGCGCCGCGCGCCGAGCTTCATCATTTCGTTGATGAGCAATTCCATGGCGTACGAGCCATAGCGGCCGCCCGAGTCGCTGCCGCCCTCGGGCAGCATGAAGTGGTTCATACCGCCCACGCGCACGGACGGGTCCCAGATGCAGGCGGCGATGCACGAGCCGAGCACGGTCATGATGACCAGGTCCTCGGTGCTCACGTAGTACTCGCCGGGCAGCACCTTCACCGCGTCGCTGCGGAAGTGCGGCTCATGGAAGAAGAAGGAGGCCTCGCCGGGCTTGGGCGTGCGCGCCTTGAGCTGGTCCACGCGCGAGACCACGCCAGCGGCCGGCGTCACGCGCGGCAGCGCCATCTTCGACAGCGGTGTCAGGGGCGTCAGGGGCGTGACCAGGCCGGCGGCGCCCGCCGCGTTGGACCGGGCAGGGCTATAGGCGCTCATAGACGGTCTTGCCGCGCAGGGCGAACAGGTGGCGCGCGTCGCTGAAGTTCTCGGCGTGGCCCACGAACAGGGTGCCGCCCGGGCGCATCACGCGGTGGATGCGCTCGAGCACGGCGCGCTGCGTGGGCGCGTCAAAGTAGATCATCACGTTGCGGCAGAACACCACGTCGAAGGTCTCGCGCAGCGGCAGCTCGTGGATCAGGTTGACCGGCTGGAAACTCAGGTGCTTCTGCAGCTCGGGCTTGACGCGCATGTACCCAGCGTTGGCGCCCTTGCCGCGCAGGAAGAAGCGCTGCAGCCGCTCAGCCGACAGGCCCTTGTTGCCATCGGTCTTGTAGACGCCGCGCTGCGCGGCGGCGAGCACCTTGGTGTCGATATCGCTGTTGACGATCTCGTACTGGCCGTTGGCGCCCAGCGACTCGGCGCAGGTCATGGCGATGGAGTAGGGCTCCTCGCCGGTGGAGGCGGCCGCGCACCAGATGCGCCAGGCGTGCGTGGGCTTGGCGCGCAGCAGCTGGGCCAGGGCGTCGAAATGGTGCGACTCGCGGAAGAAGGCCGTGAGGTTGGTGGTCAGGGCGTTGATGAACTCCTGCCACTCGGCGCCGTCGTGGCGCTCGAGCCAATCGATGTAGTCCTTGAAGCTGGCGTGCCCGGTCTCGCGCAGGCGGCGCGAGACGCGGCTGTAGACCATGGCGTGCTTGCCGTCGTGCAGGCTGATGCCGGCCTTCTTGTAGATCAGCGCTTTGATACGCGCGAAGTCGGCGTCGGACCAGACGAACTCGCGGCCTTCGGCGACGGGGCCTTCCTCGGTCGCGACGAGCGCCGAGGCCGAGCCGGGGAACACCGCGGAGCCGGCTTTGCCGGGCCGCAGGTGTTGCCCCCCTGGGGGGGTGGCGCGCAGCGACGCGGTGGGGTACATGTTCAATGCCTGGAGCGGCGAACCAGGGACGAGGTGTCCAGGATCAGCGCCACCTTGCCATCGCCCAGGATGGTGGCGCCCGAGACGTTGGGCACCTTGCGGTAGTTGCTCTCCAGGTTTTTGATCACCACCTGCTGCTGGCCGAGCAGCTCGTCGACCATCAGCGAGACGCGCTGGCCCTCGGCCTCGACCACCACCATGATGGGGCTCGCGGCGTTGTGCTCGAAGCGCGGCACCGAGAAGATCTGCTCGAGCTCGACCACCGGCATGTACTCCTCGCGCACCTTCACCACGCGGGCGTTCTGCCCCATGGTGTTGATGTCGGTCGGCTTGATCTGGAAGGACTCGATCACGCTGGCCAGCGGCAGGATGTAGACCTCGTCGCTCACGCGCACCGACATGCCGTCCATGATGGCCAGCGTGAGCGGCAGGCGCACCGAAACGCGCATGCCATAGCCCTCGGCCGAGTCGATCTCGACCGTGCCACCGAGGGCGGTGATGTTCTTCTTGACCACGTCCATGCCGACGCCGCGGCCCGACACGTCGGTGACCTGGTCGGCGGTGGAGAAGCCCGGCGCGAAGATGAGGTTCCAGACCTCGGGATCGCTCAGCGAATCGGGCGCGTCGATGCCCTTCTCGCGGGCCTTGGTCAGCAGCTTCTCGCGCGACAGACCCTTGCCGTCGTCGCGCACCTCGATGAGGATGCTGCCGCCCTGGTGCGTGGCCGACAGGGTGATGGTGCCGGTCTCGCTCTTGCCCTTGGCGCGGCGCTCCTCGGGCATTTCGATGCCGTGGTCGCAGCTGTTGCGGATCAGGTGCGTCAGCGGGTCGGTGATCTTCTCCACCAGGCCCTTGTCGAGTTCGGTGGACTCGCCCTGCGTCACCAGCTCGACCTTCTTGCCCAGCTTGGAGGCGAGGTCGCGCAGCATGCGCGGGAAGCGGTTGAAGACCACCGACAT